>NZ_JBXVPZ010000051.1:0-34434 GCF_057961495.1 Streptomyces sp. P5F9
CCCCCAACGGATCGCGACCACTCCCCCCACACCGGCCTCCGCCCCGCCCGAACTCGTCCTGCGTGTCACCGGTCTGGCCAAGTCCTACGTCCCGCCCAGCGGCCGGCGTCGTCGCGAGCGGACGGTGGTCGCCGTGGAGGAGGTCGATCTGGAGGTCCGCCGCGGTGAGACCCTCGCGCTCGTCGGTGAGTCCGGGGCCGGGAAGTCCACGGCGCTCATGGAGATCGTGTCGCTCGCCGCGCCCGAGGCGGGCGTCGTGGAGATCCTCGGGCAGGATGTCGCGCGGCTGACCCGGCGTACCGCGCGGTTGCTGCGCGGGGCCGTGCAGATCGTGCCGCAGGACCCCATGTCGAGTCTTGATCCGCGGATGCCCGTGGGGGACATCGTCGCCGAGCCGTTGTACGCGCGCCGGGTGCCTCGGGACGTCGTGGCCGCGCGGGTTCCGCGGCTGCTCGGGCAGGTGGGGCTCGATGCGGGGGACGCGGAGCGGTATCCGCATCAGTTCTCCGGGGGGCAGCGGCAGCGGGTCGCCATCGCCCGGGCCCTTGCCGTCGAGCCGGCGTTGCTGCTGCTCGACGAACCCGTGTCCGCGCTGGACGTGTCCGTGCAGGCGCAGATCCTGGATCTGCTGCTGCGGCTCAAGCGGGAGTTGGGGCCTGCCTATCTGCTGGTGTCGCACGACCTCGCGGTGGTGCGGCAGATCGCCGACCGGGTGTCGGTGATGTACGCGGGGCGGACCGTGGAGACGGGGCCCGTGGCCGAGGTGTTCGACGCGCCGCGGCATCCCTATGCGCGGGCCCTCCTGTCGGCCGTCCCGCTGCCGGACCCGGTCGCCGAGCGCGCCCGGCGCCGGATCGTGCTGCCCGGCGACCCCCCGTCCGGTGTGCCGGTCACGGCGGGGTGCCGGTTCCTGGCCCGTTGTCCGGTCGCCGCGCTGCTCGCGCCGGGGCCCCGTACGCGGTGCGAGAACGAGATTCCGCGGGCTGCTCAGGTGACCGTGGCGGGCACGCACACCGTGGCCTGTCATTTCCCGCACGGTGGAATGCCCTGGCAGCACATACGGACGGACCGGGGGACGTCCGGCCGGCCGTCGTACTGACCGCCGGACCGTCCACCGGTCCGCTGAGCCTGGTGTGCCGTTCGTCCGTATGAGCGTCGCCTCAGCAGCAGGCACCGCTCGCACCGCTGGACTGTGCGATGCCTTCGCGCAGGGGATGGGTGGTGGCACCCGAACCGTTCAACCAGAGTCCGCTCGTCACAAGTCCACCGACGAAGATGACGATTGCTATGAGCGTGAATACTTTGATGCTCATGAAAATCTCCTCTCCGAGCATTTACGGATTGGCGCGTTGACAAGGAGAGTCAACAAGAACTTACTCAAGCAGTCAAGTATTAATCTAGCAAAAGACGATCTCGAAAAGCGGAATGCCCTTACCCATATTAAATCTGAATTGCCGTCAATTCAGAAAATGCCTGTCCAGACCGCTTCGCTCCAGCGAATCGATCACGCCGACTCCATTGGAGGCTCGGCGACTTACTGGTAACGTTGATCTGTCATCCCGGTGGTCATAGCCACCTCCAAGGAGCCCACATGGACCCTCTCGAAAACACGACGACGACAGGGCTGGGCGAGCGCATCCGGCTGCTGCGCGGCAAACGTGGCCTCAAGCAGCAGGATCTGGCGTCCAGCGAGATATCGGCGAGCTACATCTCCTTGATCGAATCCGGCAAGCGCGCCCCCTCGGAGTCCGTGCTCGCCGCGCTCGCGGAGCGCCTCGGCTGCTCCGCGGAGTACCTGCGCAGCGGCCGGGACGACCACGAGCTGGAAGAGGCACGTCTGCGGCTGGCCTTCGGCGAGATGGCTTTGCGCAACGGCAGCAACGGCGAGGCGCTGCAAACCCTCAGCGAACTGCTGACCAGGCCCAGCCTCCTGGACGTCTCCATGACCCGGCGCGCCCGCATGGGCCAGGCCTCCGCGCTGGAGAAGCTCGACCGCACCGAGGCCGCCATCGCGGTCCTGGAAGAGCTCTACCGCGACCCCGACCTGGCCCCGGGCTCCACCGAGTGGTGCCAGACGGCGGTCGCCCTGTGCCGCTGCTACCGCGACGCCGGCGACATCACGCTCAGCATCGAGATCGGCGAGCGGGCCATGTCCCGGCTGGACGCCCTCGGCCTGGACGTGACGGTCGACCACGTCCAGCTCGGCGCCACGCTCATGGCGTCGTACCACATGCGCGGTGACCTGACCCGGGCCCAGCTCATGGGCGGCAAGCTCCTCGACGCGGCGGAGAAGCAGGGCGCGCGGGCCGCGCGGGGCGCCGTGTACTGGAACGCGGGTCTGGTCGCCCGCTCCCGCGGCCAGCTCAACGAGGCCATGGCCCTGGTGGAGCGGGCGCTCGCGCTGATGTCCGAGGACGACAACCTGCGCCATCTCGCCATGCTCAAGATGAACTACGGCTCACTCCTGCTCCAGGTCGACGAGCCCGAACCGGCGCGCGGCAAGCAGCTGTTGGAGGAGGCACAGCAACTGCTGGCCGAGGTGGGCAACGCGCCGGAGCTGGCCCAGTGCGAGATCGGGCTCGCCGACGCGGACGCGATGCTCGGGCAGTGGGACGAGGCCGCGGCGCACGCCGAGCGCGCTCTCGGACTGACCGGCACCGAGTCCCGCATCCAGGCCGTCGGCGCCCGTGGCACGCTCGCCGAGATCCAGCTGATGCGCGGCAACCTCGACCAGGCCGCGCAGTATCTCCAGGCCGCCACCCGGCAGTTGCGCCAGTTCCGGCCGTCCCACCAGGTGGCTCTCAACTGGCGTTACCTGGGCGACCTGTGGAAGCGGCAGGGCAACACCGCCGAGGCCCTCAAGGCGTACGACCGGGCCCTGTCGGCCGCCGGTATGGCACCGCACCGCGACCCCAGCCAGATCTTCACCGAGCACCACCGCTCCTGAGGTCCCGGCCGTATTCCCGAATCCGGCCGGGTTCCCTACCGTCCAGGTGGAGTTCGGCTCGCGGGCGGCGCCGCGCAAAAGCGTGGACCATTGGCCGTCGGGCCTGGTAAAGGCATGGACCATCCGACGTCGAACAGACCGCCGGAGCAGGTCGCCCGGTTCCGTTTCCCGCCGGACCGGAGCCCTCCGCACCCCCCGCCTGGAAGAGTGTCCGGGCCGGGGGGTTTCGTCGTGTCTCCGGTCGGGGCGCCGGCGGCGGGCCGATGAACTCCCCCGAATTACCGCGCCGTTCGCCGGAACAGGGCCGCAGGACGGCTCTCATTTCCTGGCCCGGGAATTCCCGCCGCGCACCGCAGGCGGCAATTCCGAATACGGCCCGGATTCTCAATTCCCGGTCGGCGCAAGGGAATTCCCGGCGGTGGAGGCCGTCAGCGGGAGGCGTTCGCCAAGCGGTGCACGGCCGCGAGCGGGATCGGCAGCCGGTCGGGGCGGAGCCGCGACTCGTACACGGCCTCGTATACGGCCTTGTCCGCCTCGAAGGCCCGCAGCACCACGGGCCGGCAGTGCGGGTCCTCCCGTCCGGCCGCCGCGTAGCCCTCGATGAACGCCCGCCGGTTGCGCACCGCCCACGCGGAGGCCCGTCGGCGCCGACGCAGCCGTCGGGCGGGCGAGCCGTCCTCGGGATCGGCGGACTCCAGGCCGGCCAGGCCGGTGCGGGCCGCGTAGTCGAAGGAGCGCAGCATGCCGGCCACGTCCCTCAACACCGGCTGAGGCAGGGCGCGTTCGGCGGCGGTGCGGGCGGGTTCGCCCTCGAAGTCGACGATGCGCCAGCCGTCGGCGGTGCGCAGCGCCTGGCCCAGGTGCAGATCGCCGTGGGTGCGCTGGGCGAACACGGGGTTGCCGCGCCCGGCGACCCGGGCGTAGTCGTCGAAGAGGGCACCGATCCGGGTGGTGTAGCGAGCGAGCGCCGGGACCTCCTCGGCGGCCTCCTTGAGCCGCATGTTCATCCCCGCCGCCTCCTCGGCCACGTCCTGCGCCGTGAGCCGGCTGCGGCCGAACGCCTTGTCCAGCGCGCCGTGCACCTCGGCGACGGCACGGCCCAGACTGTGCGCGTGCGGGGTGAATCCGCCGCCGGTCGGTACGCCGCGGCCCGCGTCGTCCATGCAGTCGCTCGCGTGCCGTACCGCCTCCTCCCAGCCGTCCCGGGCGTCGGGCAGGAACTCCTCGACGAGGCCGAGCACCAGGCCCTCCGCGCCGGGGGCGTCGCTGTGCAGGGCGCCGTAGAGGCGGGGGGTGCGGGCGCAGTGTTCCCGGGTGAGGGCGTGCAGGGCCTCGACCTCGGTGTGCGGGCCGGGCTCGGGGCGGCGGAAGATCTTGAGGAGGATCTGGCCGCCGTAGGCCACGGCCGTGTTGCTCATCTCGCCGTCGAGCGGGTGGGGCACGAGGCCGACGGGGAGCGGATAGCGGCCGGTGCGTTCCAGGCGGGGTCCGGGGCCCGTGCCGCCGCCCGCCAGTGTGCGCAGGAGCAGGCCGAGGAGGGCGCCGTCGGCGAGGGCGTCGTAGACCTGCCAGCCCTGCCAGGGGCCGGCCGGGACGGTGGTGATCGCGGCGGGTTCGAGGCGGGCGGGGAGCTCGGGCCGCAGGCCCAGGAGGAGTTGGTAGTGCAGGGTCTGTCCGTCGGGGCGGGTGGCCGAGACCACGGCGTGCAGCAGCAGGGGTGGTTCGTCGCCGAGCGCGGAGGCCGCGCGGGCTTCGAGGCGTGCTCCGGTGAAGCGGGCATCGAACCAGCGGCGGCCTTCCAGCCAGGGTCCGAGGGCCGGGAGCAGGGGTTCGAGGATGCCGTCGCTCATGATCCCTCCGCGGGTGTGAGCACGTGCGCGACCTGGTGGGCCGGATCGAGGCGTACGTAGGTGGACTCGCGCCAGGCGTAGGTCGCCCCGGTGAGTTCGTCGCGCAGCTTGAGCGTGCCGTCGGCGGGCAGGCCGAGGGCGGCCGGGTCGCAGGTGACGGTGGCCTCGTGGGCGTGGTGCGGGTCGAGGTTGACGATCACGAGCACCAAGTCGGTTCCGCCGTCCGGGAGTTCGACGCTCTTGGTGTAGGCGAGGATCTGGTCGGAGTCGGTGCTCTGGAGGCGCAGGTTGCGCAACTCCTGGAGGGCCGGGTGCAGTCGGCGGAGCCGGTTGAGCAGGGTGATGAGGGGCGTGATGGTGCGGCCCTCGGCTTCCGCGTGTGCCCAGTCCCGGGGCCGGAGTTGGTACTTCTCCGAGGCGAGGTAGTCCTCGGTGCCCTCGGCCAGCGGGGTGTTCTCGCAGAGTTCGTAGCCGGCGTAGACACCCCAGCTCGGCGCGGCGGTCGCGGCGAGCACGGCCCGGACCTCGAAGGCGGGTCGGCCGCCGTGCTGGAGGTAGGCGTGCAGGATGTCGGGGGTGTTCACGAAGAGGTTGGGCCGCATGAAGTCCGCGCTGTCCAGGGCGAGTTCGGGCAGGTAGTCGGTCAGCTCCTCCTTGGTGTTCTTCCAGGTGAAGTAGGTGTACGACTGCTGGAAGCCGGCCTGCGCCAGCGCGTGCACCATCGCCCGCCGGGTGAACGCCTCGGCCAGGAACAGCACATCGGGGTCGGTGGCGTTGATCTCCGCGATCAACCACTCCCAGAACTGCACCGGTTTGGTGTGCGGGTTGTCCACGCGGAAGATCCGCACGCCCTGGTCCATCCAGTGCCGTACGACGCGCAGCGCCTCGGCGTACAGACCCTCGGGGTCGCCGTCGAAGTCGAGCTGGTGGATGTCCTCGTACGTCTTGGGCGGGTTCTCGGCGTAGGCGATGGAGCCGTCGGCGCGGTGGTGGAACCACTCGGGGTGCTCGGTCAGCCAGGGGTGGTCCGGGGAGCACTGGAGGGCGAGGTCCAGGGCGACTTCGAGGCCCAACTCCCTTGCTGTGGCGACGAAATGGCGGAAGTCGTCTTCGGTGCCGAGGTCCGGGTGGATCGCTTCGTGGCCGCCGTGCCGGGAGCCGATGGCCCAAGGTGAGCCGACGTCGTCGGGGCCGGCGTGGAGCGTGTTGTCGGCGCCCTTGCGGTGGGTCGTGCCGATCGGATGGACCGGCGGGAGGTAGACGACGTCGAAGCCCATCGCGGCGACGGCGGGCAGCCGCTCCGCGGCACTCCGCAGTGTGCCGCCGACCGGTCGGCTGCCCGCCTGGACCACCGCTCCCTCCGAGCGCGGGAACAGCTCGTACCAGGAGCCGACGAGGGCGCGCCGCCGTTCGACGCGCAGGGGCAGGGGCCGGGAGGCGGTGACGAGGTCACGCAGCGCGTAGCGCCCCAGGGCGGCCGTCACCCGGGGGGTGGTGACGGCGGACAGCCGGGCCGGAGGGGGGCCCAGGGTGTCGCGGAGCGCGGCCACGGCCGCGGAGACCGCCTCCCGGCGGTCCGATGCGGTGATGCCGAGTGCGGCCCGTTCGTGGAGCAACGCGCCCTCGGTCAGGGTGAGTTCGATGTCGACGCCCGCCTTTGTCTTCAGCGTGGCGTCGTGCCGCCAGCTCTCCAGCGGGTCGGCCCAGGCCTCGACACGGAAGGTCCACAGGCCCTCCGTGTCGGGCACCACGGTGGCCTGCCAGCGGTCGGCGTCCTCGTCGACGAGGGTCATCGGAACCCGGTGGGCGGGGCGCCCCGCCGGATCGTGCAGGACGACGTCCGCGGCGACGGCGCCGTGGCCCTCGCGGAAGACGGTGGCCGTGATGTCGAGGTGTTCTCCCGTCACGGCTTTGGCGGGCAACTCCCCGTCCCGCACGCGTGGTTGGACGTCGAGGACGGGGATGCGCCCGGTCACCGGTGTCATGGTCGACTCCTCCCCGCTCGGATCCCGTCAGCGGAGCCCGGTCGGGGCCGGCGTCCGGGCTGCGAGCAGGTCGATGATGGTCCGTGCGAAGAGGTGGCAGTGGTTGCCGGTGCGGCCGGTGACCAGGTCGTCGTGGATGACGACGTCCTGGTCGACGTACTCGCCGCCCATGTTGCGCAGATCGCCCAGCAGGTTGTTGTGCACCACCGCGCGCCTGCCCTGTATCAGTCCCTGCACGGGCGCGGCGAGCCACATGCCGTGGCAGATGATGCCCTTGAGGATCGCCGGGTCGGCGAACGCCCGGCGCAGGAACTGGCTGGCGGGCGGCAGCAGTTGGGGGTCCTCGGTGAAGCGCAGCCGGTCGGCGACCATCCCGGAGGGGACGATCACCGCGGAGTACTCCTTCAGCGCGAACTCGTCGAGGTCCTCGAAGGACTCGGTGACCTCGAAGGGCATGCGGTGCTCGTGGCCCTGGAAGGTCATCTGTTCGTTGCCCCACAGCCGGGACAGGAAGTGGACCTCGGCTCCCTCCTCGGGGAAGCGGTAGCGGTAGTAGAGGATCTCGGGCTCGTAGAAGTCGCTCTCCATCAGGACGGCGATCTTGTGACCGGACAGTCGCACGGCGGCTACCCCTTCCCCTTCGCGGTGACCAGGTCGATGAGGAACGGCCCGCGGTGCGCGAGCGCCTGCGCGACCGCCTCGTCCGCCTGTCCGGGCTTCTCGACCCGTACGGCGGCCACGCCGAGCGAGCCGGCGAGGGAGACGAAGTCGACGGCCGGGCTGCTCAGGTCGAAGATCTCGGGCTGTTCGTGGGCGGGGATGTGCTGCTCCCGCCAGTACTCCTCGATGTTGTCCTCAAGGAGCTGGTAGCTGCCGTTGTTGCAGATGACGAACTTGGTGGGGAGGCCGTAGCGGGCCGCCGTCCACAGTGCCTGGAAGGTGTACATGCTGCCGCCGTCGCCGGTGAAACCGACCACCGTGCGGTCGGGGTGGGCGAGTTGGGCGCCCAGCGCGCCGGGGATGCCGACGCCGAGGGAGCCGCCGCGGGTCTGCATCCACTGGCCCGGCACGGTCGGCGGGAGCCGGCGGAAGAGCGCCGGGGACGCCGTCAGGGCCTCGTCGAACAAGATCGCGTCCGACGGCAGCCGGCGGGCGAACTCGCGCGCGAGGGCGATGGTGGGCAGCTCCGCCGCCTCGGCCGCGGCCTCGGCCCGCTCGTCCGCCTTGGCGAGGGCGGCCGAGCGCTGCGCGGCGTGCCGGCGCAGCCGCTCGACCGCCGCGGTCCGCCGGCCCAGGCCCATCTCCCGGCCCAGCGCGTCCGCGAGGAGACCCAGGGTGGCCTTCGGGTCGGCGACGATGCCGAGGTCGACGGGGTGGTTCTTGGCGATCGCGCCGGAGTCGAGGTCGATGTGCACGACCGGGACGCCCGCCCCGAAGACGCCGTCGAGTGCCGGGTACACCTCGGGCAGTGCGTACGTGCCCACGATGAGGACACCGTCGGCGGCGCCGGTGATCTTCCGGCTCTGCTCGCCGAACATGTGGCCCAACTGGCCCGCGTAGGCGGGGTGTTCCACGGAGAGGTTGACCTCGGCCCAGTCCGCGCCGTACACATCGGCGCCCCACACCTCGGCCAGCCGCCCCAACTCCGCCTGGGCGCCCGCGAAGTGGACACCGTCACCGGCGATGACGATCGGCTTGCGGGCGTCGGCGAGCAGCGCCGCGGCCTTCGCCACGGTGTCCGGGGTCGGCAGGCTGCGGGTCTCCGGGTAGGACACGGGCACCACGGGTTCGGCGGTCTCGTGGTCCATGACGTCGGCGGGCAGCACGACCAGCACCGGACCGTAGGGCGGGGTCGCGGCGACCTTGAAGGCGCGGCGCAGGACGCGCAGCGTCGAGTCGGGATCGACCACGCGGGTGGCCCACTTGGTCACCGGCTTCGCCATGCCGACCAGGTCGGCGGCCATCTGCGCGTCCATGCTGTCGTAGCGCAGTCCGGATTCGCCGACCAGGGTGACGATCGGGGCGTGGCCGCGCATCGCCTGGTAGAGCATGCCGATGCCGTTGCCGAGCCCGACTCCGGAGTGGAGTTGCAGGACCGCCGGGGTGCGGGTGGCGCGTGCGTAGCCGTCCGCCATGCCAACGGCCGTGCACTCCTGCAGGGCCAGGATGTACTGGATCGAGGGGAAGGAGCGCAGTTCGTCGAGGAACCCCTGCTCGACCGTGCCGGGGTTGCCGAACATGAACCGGACCCCTTCGGCCTGCAGTTGTTCGAGCAGCGCGATCCGCGCGGGCCTGCTGTCCATCGTGTGCTCACCTCTCGTCGGAGCAAAGGGCGTCGGGCGGCCTCAGGCGGTCGCCGTGAACCCCCACTGCCGCAGGCCCTCTTCGAGGACCTCGACGGTCTTCTGACCGGTCAGATAGGAGTCGGGCGTCGAACGGCCCGTGATGAACGGGTAGTCGACGATGACGGAGGTCGTCTTGCCGAAGTTGCCGTGGTAGGCGCCGCCGGGTGCGGTGGCGTCGCGCAGGATGTACTCCAGCGGGTACGGGGGCGGCCCCATCACGAAGT
Organism: Streptomyces sp. P5F9; assembly: GCF_057961495.1. NCBI lineage: Bacteria > Bacillati > Actinomycetota > Actinomycetes > Kitasatosporales > Streptomycetaceae > Streptomyces > Streptomyces sp. P5F9. The sequence goes on from NZ_JBXVPZ010000051.1 coordinate 9,352, forward strand.
CGGTGCCGAGGAAGCCGGTGCCGTCCTTGTAGTCGTACTCGATGCAGTGGCCGGTGACGTGCTTGCCCCGGATGAGGGAGACGCGCGTCTCCTGGTCGCGGGCGAAGGCGAGGCAGGCGACGCCGTAGCACTCGGCGGCGATCGGCCGGTCCAGTGCGTGGAAGGCGAGGATCAGGTCGTGGACGCGCCAGTTGTTGGCGAGGTCGACGATCGGTCCGCTGCCGCCGACGATCAGCAGCGCGTCGTAGCGGTCGGCGATCTGTGAACGCACCTGCTCCAGGCGGGTGTTGTAGGCCTCCCAGTCGCGCAGGAAGTACGGCTTGGACCGGTAGGGCCGGTCGGGCAGCCAGGACGACAGGTCGAGGGGGTTGTCGAGCCGGTCCGAGGCCTCGACCTTGCGTACCTTGTCCGCCGTCTCGGGCGTGGTGACGGAGCGGCCGAGCGGCGGGTCGACGTACTCGGGGTCCATGCTCGGCGGCAGCGCGTGCGGGCGCTTGCCGGTCGCGGTGGCGAAGGTGAGGTGATAGCCGGCCTGGTCGAAGGTCTCCAGGGGGCCGATCAACTCCTCACCCCAGTAACCGTATTCGGACAGGACGACCAGAATGCGCTTGCTCATGGGGTTCCTCCCGTTCGGCGGGACGGTGCCGACTGGCGGATTCCTGTCTACGTCGGCGGAGTTCGCGCCGGCCGTCGGCGGGGCCCGGGTCGCGGCACATCCTCAAGTGGCCGAACGCACTACGGCATGTCCTGGCCAACGATCTTCGACCTGTGAACCGACGGGCGTCCGGCGGGAGTTGCCGCAGCTCTCACGGCGACTTCGCACAGTGCGGCCGGTCCCCGTGCGCGAGCGGCCGGGGCGGGCGCGGTTGTGGGGTCATCGGACGTGTGTCGCTTCCGGCCCCCGGGAGCGGAACCCCGATGAGCGGAGACTTTCATGCCGAGCGAACAGACCGGCTCCGACCGGGAGATCGCCGCGTTCGCGCAGCGCTGGTACGACCTGCTGAGCGAGCACGCGCCGGTCGAGGAGCTGCTGCCCTTCGTCGCCGACAAGGGTCTGGTGATGGCCTTCCCGGAGCGGACCCTGTACAGCCACGCGGACTTCCTCGACTGGTATACGGCCGTGGGCGAGGCCTACACCGACCAGAGCCACACCGTGGAGGAGGTCACCTCCCACGAGGACGGCACCCGTATCGACGTCGACGTCACGGTGGTGTGGACCGCCAAGTCGACCGCGGACGGCACTGTTTCGTCCTTCCGGATCAACCAGAAGTGGCAGTTGGAACGGTCCACACCGGGTGCCCGTCCGCTGATCGTCGACTACCGGGTCGGCGAGCCGGCCGCGATCTGATTCCCGTCACCTTTTGGAGGCTGACATGCCGTCGAAGTCGGTGCCCTCAGGGGCCGATTACATCGTGGTGGGCGCCGGCTCGGCCGGCTGCGCGGTCGCGGCCCGGCTGAGCGAGGACCCGTCCGTGACCGTGGTCCTGCTGGAGGCGGGCGGCTGGGACGAGCGCCCCGAGATCCACCGGGCCGACGCGGCCTCGGTCCTCTCGCTGCTCACCGCCGAGTGGCGGAGCGAGATCGACTGGGGCTACGTCACCGAGTCCGAGGCGGGCATGGAGGGCCGCCGTGTCCCCGTGGCCCGTGGCAAGGTCGTCGGCGGATGCAGTTCCGTCAACGCCCTGATGTGGGTGCGCGGCAGCCGCCACGACTACACCCGCTGGGTCGCCGAGGGCGCCACAGGATGGTCGTACGACGACGTCCTGCCGTTCTTCCGGCAGGCCGAGGACTACTCGGGCGGCGCCGACGCGTACCACGGCGCGGGCGGTCCCGTGCGGGTGCGACAGCTCGACCAACCCGCGCCGATCGCGCGGGCGTTCGTGGCGAGCGCCGGTGAACTCGGCTACGCCACGGACACCGACGGCGACTACAACGGCGCCCGGCAGGAGGGCTTCGGCTTCCTGTACCAGACGTTCCGCGACGACGCGGGCCACCGGTGCAGCACCGCCGACGCCTATCTGCGCCCGGCCCTGGAACGGTCCAACCTGACCGTGCTCACCGACACCCTGGTCACCCGGCTGCTGCTCACCGGGACGCTGGCCACGGGTGTCGAGTACATCCAGGACGGCACCCGGCGCCGGCTGCGCGCCGAGGGTGAAGTCATCGTGTGCGCCGGGGCGTTCGAGACGCCGAAGCTGCTCATGCTGTCCGGCATCGGTCCGGCCGCACACCTGCGGGAGCACGGCATCCGGTGCGTCCAGGACCTGCCGGGCGTCGGCGCCGGTCTGCAGGACCACCTGTTCGTGCCGATCTGCTACCAGTCGCTGCGGGAGCACCCGGACGGGGCGCTGCTGTCCGAGGCGGGGCTGTTCACCCACACCCGCGAGGCGGGCCCGGAGGACGCCCCCGACCTCCAATTCACGTTCGGTCCCATCAAGTTCCTGCCTTCCGACGCCCCTGCCGACCAGTGGGAGGGGCCCGGCTTCACCTTCGCGCCGATCGCGCTGCGGCCGCAGAGCCGGGGCCGGATACGGCTGCGCGACAGCAGCCCGGAGTCCAACGCCGTCGTCAGCGCCGGCTACCTCACGTCCACGGCCGACGTCGATGTCCTTGTCCACGGTGTACAGCTGGCTCGTGAGTTGGCCGCCACCCGGGCGTTCGACCCGTTCCGCGGCGACGAGTTGGGCCCCGGCAAGGACATCACCGGCCCCGAGGAGCTGCGCGGATACGTCGCCGCCAACGCGACCACCCTGTGGCACCCGGCCGGCACCTGCCGGATGGGCACGGGCGCGGGCGCCGTCACGGACCCGGAGCTGCGCGTGCACGGCATCGCGGGGCTGCGGATCGCGGACGCGTCGGTGATGCCGTCGATCACCGCGGGCAACACGCACGCGCCCAGCGTCATGATCGGCGAGCGCGCGGCGGCGTTCGTCCGCGAGGCCGCCGTCCCGTCCCGGTCCGCTCCTTCGGAGTCCGTGCCGTCTCTCTCCGAACCGACCCTGTCCGACGTCCACTTGAGCTAGGGGATGCACCATGTCCGACCTTGACCAGACCCAGCAGGAGAACCTGAAGCTGTACCGGCGCTTCCTCGACGCGTTCAACGCCGGCGACCTGGCGGAGATCCCCCGGGTCATCGCCGCCGGCTTCACCGACCACCACCCCGGGTTCGACATCACCGGCATCGACTCCTACCTGGAGGCGCTGCGCGGGGCGTACAACTCCCTTGACCTGAAAGGCGAGTTGGACGAGCTGTCGGCGCTAGGCGAGGACCGGGTCCTGACCCGGGTCAAGCTGACCGGCACGCATCTCGCGCCGCTGCTCGGCTTCCCGGCCACGGGCCGCAAGGTGGAGTGGTCCACCACCGAGATCTGGCGGGTCGAGAACGGCCTGTTCGTGGAGCGCTGGGCGCAGGACGACATGCTCGGGCTGCGCGAGCAGATCTCCTCGGACGCCCTGAACCTGGCCGTCGTCCAGCAGGTCAGCGACGCCGTCAACCAGCGCCGCCTGGACGCCCTCGACGACCTGTTCGGGCCGACGTTCCACGACAACAACCCGGCGTGGAGCTGCGAGAGCCTGGAGGAGCTGAAGGGGATAATCCAGGGTGCGTACGACGGGCTCGACTTCTCCGTGCACCTCGACGCGCTCTACCCCGCCTCGCCGGACAAGGTGATCATGCACATCACCTTCCACGGCAAGCACATCGCGCCGTTCTTCGGCCAGGAGCCGACCGGCAAGGAGGTCTCCTGGACCAGCCTGGAAGTCTACCGGCTTGAGGACGGCAAGGTCGTCGAACGCTGGGTGCAGGCCGACACCGCCGGTCTGATGCGCCAGGTCGGCGTCCCGCTCCCCTGACCGATCCCGTACCCCGGAACAGCCACAGAAAGGACGGGCGCATGGACACCCGAGAAGTGGTCGACACGTACTACCGGCTGGCCAACGCGGGCGAGTGGGACGCCTGGTGCGACCTGTTCGCGGCCGACCAGACCATGGACGAGCAGCTCGCCGGACACGTCGAGGGGCGCGAGACGCTCCGCGAGATGATGAAGGGCTTCCCGGAGATGTACGCCTCCTTCGCCAACGTCCCCCGGCACGTAGTCGTGGACGGCGAGCAGGCCGCGGTGGTCTCCGACATCACCGGCCGCACCCATGACGGCATCACCGTCGAGGCCAAGGTGTGCAACTACTTCCGCGTCACCGGCGGCCTCATCACCTACTTCGCGAACTTCCACGACAGCGTGCCGTTCGCCGCGGTCACCGGGACGTGAGCGCGATGACGACCGCTGCCCAGGCCGGCCTGCGCTGGTCGCACGTCGGCCTCAACTGCCGTGACCAGAAGGCCACGGAGGACTTCTACACCCGGCACTTCGGGTTCGCCCGGGCCCGGGTGGTGGAGGCCGACGGGGTCCGCGTGGTGTTCCTGCGCAACGGCCCCGTCTATCTGGAGCTGTTCGCGACCGACGCGGACGCCCTGTTCACCACGGCGAAGGACGGCCCGGACAACCCCGGCACGGCACGCCATCTCGCGTTCCAGGTCGACGACGTGGACGCGTTCCTCGCCGGGGCCGGGGGCGAACTGGAGCCGCTGCTCGGCCCGTTGACCTTCGACGCGTTCATCCCCGGCTGGAAGACGGTGTGGGTGTCCGACCCGGACGGCATCGTGCTGGAGGTCAGCCAGGGTTACACCGATCAGTCCACCGACGAACTGGCCACGTACGCCTGACAGGAGAGTCCCCCACCATGAGGCCCGTCCCCGACCAGACCATCCTCCTCACCGGCGCCACCGACGGCATGGGCCGTGAGCTGGCCCGCGAACTCGCCGCGCAGGGGGCGTCGTTGATCCTGCACGGCCGCAGTGCGACCAAGGGTCAGGAGCTGCTGACGGAACTGCGCGCGTCCACCGGCAACGACAGGCTCAGCTACGAGCTGGCCGACTTCTCCTCGCTGGAGGACATCCGCAAGCTCGCCGACCGGATCCTCTCCACCCACGACCGGCTCGACGCGCTGGTGAACAACGCCGGCATCGGGGTCGAGCTGGCCCGCCAGGAGAGCCAGGACGGCCTGGAACTCACCTTCCAGGTCGACTACTTGGCGGCCTACATGCTCAGCTGCCGGCTCGCGCCGCTGCTGGTGCGCTCGGCCCCGGCCCGCATCGTGAACGTCAGCTCCGCGGGCCAGGCGCCGATCAATTTCCGTGACGTGATGCTGGAGCGGAACTGGGACGGGGTGCAGGCCTACTGCCAGGCCAAGCTCGCCCAGATCACCCTGACCTTCGACCTGGCCGAGCGGCTGCGCGGCACCGGGGTGACGGTCAACGCCCTGCACCCGGCGTCGTACATGCCGACGAAGATGGTGGTGAACCTGTTCACCCCGCAGAGCTCGGTCGAGGAGGGTGTGCACAGCACCCTGCGCATGATCACCGACCCGTCCCTCGACGACGTCACGGGCGCCTACTTCAACCGCACCCAGCGCTCCCGCGCGGGCGCCCAGGCCTACGACGAACGCGACCGCGCCCGGCTGCGCGCCCTGAGCGAGTCGCTGACCGGGGTGACCTTCCCGGCCGACCTGAGCGGCTGAGCGGCCGGGCTGAGCGGCTGAGCGCAACACCGAGCCCCCGCCTCGTGCACGCGAGGCGGGGGCTTCGTGGTGTGCGGGTGCTAGCTCGCGGTGACGGACAGCTTGTGGTGGAACACGTTGCCCGGGTCCCAAGTGGCCTTCACCTGCCGCAACTTGGCGAGGTTTCCCTTGAAGTACAGGGTCTGCCAGGGCACGCCGGAGGTGTTCCAGGCCGGGTCGGTCAGGTCGGTGTCGGGGTAGTTGATGTAGGAGCCGTCGTTGGTGTCGTTCGGTACCGGTACCCCGCCGGTGTCCGCGTAGAGGTCGCGGTACAGGGCCCGCATCCAGGCGACGTGCCGGTCGTCCTGGGCCGGATCCGGCCAGTACGTCGTGAAGTTGGCCTTGAGGACCGAGTCCCGCTGGGCCAGCGCGGTGGCCGTGGGCGACACGGTGTTGACCTTGCCGCCGTAGGAGTAGAGCAGGATGCCGGCGTGCCCGTCGTAGGCGGCGTCGGAGAGGTAGCCGTAGAGCGTCTTGGCCTGTGCGGCGGACCAACCCTGGCGCAGATAGGCGCCCTTGGACTTCGTGCGGTTGTAAAGGCCCGTGTCGTAGGGGTCCTTGAGAGTCGTCTTCAGCCAGGGCCAGGAGGAGCGGGCGTCGGTGTACGGCACGCCGATGCCGCCGGTGACCGCGGCGACGTAGGCGTCGAGGAGGGCCGAGGCGTCCGAACGGGTGCCGTCTATCTGGGTGTTGAGGACGAGGCTGCCCTGGATGCGGTTGTAGAGGATCAGGACGCTGTGGAGGCTGTCGTAGGAGGAGCCGGAGACGCTGTTGCGGGCGTGCCAGGCGCCGTGGTTCGCGATCAGCGCGGTGAAGGCGGACTCCGTGAGGTCGCTCCACTTGATGGCCACCGTCGACTTCAGCAGGGTCTTGGGTGGTCTGGGCAGCAGGGTGGCGGGGTCGGTGCCGGTGGCCTCGGGGGCGCGGAACCAGTAGCGGGTGACGATGCCGAAAGTGCCCCCGCCGCCGCCCGTGTGGGCCCACCACAGGTCGCGGTGCGGGTCGTCGGCCTCGCGGGTGGCGACGACGGCACGGGCGGTGCCGGAGGCGTCGACCACGACGACCTCGACGGCGTAGAGGTGGTCGACGACGGCGCCGTACTGCCGGCACATCGCGCCGTAGCCGCCGCCGGTGACGTGGCCGCCGACGCCGACGGTCGGGCAGGTCCCGCCGGGCAGGGACACCCCCCACTCCAGGTACAGGGTGCGGTAGACGTGGCCGAGGGTGGCGCCGCCCTCGACGAGGAAGGCGCGGCGGGCGGGGTCGTAGTGGACCGCGTCCATCTCCGACATGTCGACGAGTATCCGTACGTCCGGGTCGTCGACCAGCGAGTCCAGGCAGTGGCCGCCGCCGCGTACGCCGATGCGCTTGCCGGCGTCGACCGCCTCCTGGACGACGGACACCACCTGCGCGGTGGTGTGGACGATCCGTACCGAGTCGGGGGCGGCGACGAATCTCGCGTTGTAGCCGCGGGACGTGAGGTCGAGATAACGGGCGTCCGAGGCACCGACGGTGACCGCGGCGGGGGCAGTGGTGGTGTCCGTGACCGTGCTGTCGGCGGCGAGGGCGCGGGTGGGGACCACGGCCGCGGCGATCCCCGCCGCAGTCGCGGTGCCGAGGAGTCCGCGCCGGGTGAGGCCGGCGGCGGGGCGTGAGTCGGGTTGCTGTCGTGTCACTGCTGTCTCCTTACTTTCGTGAAAAAACTGCCGCCCAGGAGGCCAGGAGCCTTCTGGGCGGCAGGAGTTGAGGGAGGCCGGCGTCAGACGACGTCGTGTCCGCTGACCGTGGTCTCCGGGATCTCGTCGCGGACGTCCCAGTGCTCGGCGATCAGGTCGTTTTCGAGCCGGAAGATCTCCACGACGGCCGAGCCCCGGTCCGTCGAGGTGGCGCGGAAGTGGGTGTGCACGAAGACCAGGTCACCGGAGCCCGCCGCGCGCTTGATCTCGAACCGTGCCTCGGGGAGCTGCTTGCGGAAGCCCTCGATGAACTCGACCAGCGGCCCCCGGCCGTCGGGCAGGTTCGGGTTGTGCTGGATGAGGTCCGCGGCCAGGTACTTGTCGGCCAGGTCGGTCTGCCCCTGGTTCCAGACGGTCTCCAGGTAATCGCGCACGAAGTGCACCTGGTGGCTGCTCATGAGTTCTCCTTGGCTAACTGATGTGTACAGGTGTGGCGGACTGCTCGGCGACCTTGGCCGCCGACGCCTGCCGGACGGACAGCAGATGGGCCAGCGTGGCCAGGACGAGGACGCCCAGGGCGGCGGCCGGGATGGGGCCCGCGCCCACGCCCGGCAGCAGGGAGCTGCCGATGAAGCTGCCGAGGCTCATCCCGAGGTAGAGCGCGGCCGCGTTCAGGGCGAGGATCAACCCCGGTTGCAGCGGCACGAGTTCGACCAGCCGGGCCTGCTGCGGTGCCTGGTAGAGCTGGCTGAAGAAAGCCCAGAACGCGAAGAACACGAGCCCGGCCGTGGAGTGCGGGGCGACCAGCAACAGGGCGAAGCCCAGGGCGAGTCCGATGACGGCGAGGCCCACCGTCCGTTCGCCGCCCAGCCGTTCGGCGATCCTCGGCGCGGACGCGTTGCCCGCGACACCGATCACACCGAAGGCGAGCAGGGTCACCGAGATCAGTCCGGACGACGCGTCGAAGCGGTCCTTGAGGTAGGCGCCCGCGATGCCATAGACGGTGAACTGGGCGGCCATGAACAGCAGGGTCGTCGAGACCGTGGCCACGGTGGCGGGGGTGCGCAGCGCGCCGCGGTAGGCCTGCACGGTGGGCGGTTCGCCGGCCGGGATCTCGGGGACGAACACGAACACGGTCACGAAGGCGATCGCGGAGAGCGCGGCCACGCCGAGCAGCGCCGGACGCCAGCCGAGGCTGCCGCCCAGGAACGAGGCGAGCGGCACCCCGAGTACGGCGGCTGCCGTCATCCCGCCGAAGACGGTGGCGAGGGCCCGCTGTCGGCGCTCCGGCGGGACGATGAGCGCCCCGGCCGCCGAGGCGCCGGGTCCGAAGACGGCCGCGCCCATCGCGCCGAGGACCCGAGTGACCGTCAGGAAGCCGTAGTTGGGCGCTACGGCGCCGAGCGCGGCGCCCACGGTGAGCAGCCCGATGCCGACGAGGAGGACCCGTTTGCGGTCCCACCGGCGCAGCAGGATGGGGGCCGAGGGCGCGCAGACCGCGAAGGTCAGCGCGAAGACGGTGACGAGGATGCCCACGGAGGCGGGCTGGACGTGCAGGTCGTCCCCGATCGGACCGTTCAGGCCGACGACCGCCAGCGAGATCGTCCCCAGGCTGAAGTAGCCCAGCGAGAGGGACAGCAAGGCCGGTAAGGCGCTGTTGCGGGACGGCATCACGCCACCTCCTCTTCCGAACGGGAAAGGTGCATACGGTGACCGTAGGAGCGGCCCTCGGGCCCTCGCGCGCGCCGCGAGGAGGACCCCGGCACTGCCCGAGGTCCGTCCCCGCACTACGTCAGGTCGTGGCGAAGGACCGTGAACGCAGCACCAGCGGCACTCTGCGCCCGGAGCTGATCAGCCAGTGCTCCACGGCGTTGACCAGCAGGAGCAGCAGGGCGGTGAACGCCAGCACGGCGAGGGCCGGCAGGAGCGGTGCCACGGCGGCGCCGGCCAGCAGCACGAGGCCGCAGTAGAAACGGGTGGCGGACGCGGCACCGAACATCCGGCGGCGCGTGTAGCAGAACGTGAGCAGGATCAGGGCGGCGCCGACCGGCAGCAGTCCGGCGGCACCGGAGTGCGGGATGCGCAGGGGGTCGTGGACGGTGCGTACGGCGCCGACGGAGACCAGCAACAGCCCGGCGACCAGGACGAGATGGCCGTAGCTGAGCACGTCGCGGACGACGATCGCGGGGGTGGGGTGGGTGCGCAGGGCGTGGGCGACGGCCGAGGCGGCGAGGTGGAAGTAGAGCCACCACAGGGCGCAGCCGATGAGGAAGGCGAGGACGAGCGCGGTCAGACTGACCGGGTCGAGCGGTCCCTTGGCGACTCCGGCGCCCACGGAGAAGATGTTCTCGCCGAGGGCGATGATGATGAACAGCCCGAACCTTTCCGGGAGATGGTTGACCCCGAAGGCCAGTCGCCGCAGATGGCCGCTGAGCAGGACGGGTGCTGCCAGCTCGGCGACCACGGCGACCGCCCAGCACACCTCGCGCCAGGGGGCGGGGAGGGTGGCGGCGCCGAACAGCACGAGGGCGAAGGCGAGTCCGGCGCGGTAGGGGTGGATGGTGTAGAGGGCGCACTCCCTGCGGATGGCCTCGCCGATGAGCAGGCGCAGGGCGAGGTAGCTGCCCGCGTACAGCAGGGCCTGTTCCCGGTTGTCCAAGGCCTGAGGTGCGGCAACTGCCATGCCGTAGACGGCGAGTGCGGTCAGCATCAGGAACACCCGCTGCAGACTGGTCTCGTGCACGGCGTTCATCGCCATGACGACGTCCACCCAGGCCCACCACAGCGGGACGAGCACGAGCAGACACTGTCCCAGCACGGGCCAGGTGGCGTGCCCGGCGAGCAGGTGCGCGACCTGGCCCACGCCGAACGCGAGGACCAGATCGAAGAAGAGCTCCGCCCAGGTGGCCCGGTCACGCACCTGAACGGCCGGGACGGTCGTTGTCGCGGTTGCGTCGGTCATCGTCGTATCGGGACACGGGAGGGCGCGCTGAGCGCGGAATGTGCGAAGTGGGCCCCTATTACGGCAAGTTGCCCACCCGGCTGTCCGAACTCCGTCGCCCGCCGGCCACCACCCGCACCGGCCCACCGTTCACGTCGACGAGCCGGGTCCACCCCGCCGCCAGGGCCAGAGTCCGATTCGGTACGGCCGCCCGCAGCCGCTCCTCATGCAACATCCGCCCGTCCTGGACGACTTGCAGCACCGGCCGCCTCAACAGGGCCGAAGTCCGCAGGACATACGGATGCTCGTCCCCCGGTGCGACACGGTTCGGGGCGATCCAGCGCAGGGGCGGCTCGACGAGCAACGGCACGGTGTGACGGGGCCATTCGACACCGGCGAGGGTCTCCAGAACGGCGGCGGCGACCCGGACCCCGTCGCGGGTGGCGGTGGCCGCGTTCTCGACGGGGTGCAGGAGACTACCGGCCGCGAACACACCGGGCCGGGATGTGTGCAGGGCTCCGTCGACGGCGGGGCCACGGGTGCCGGGGTCCAGAACGAGGCTCCCCCTCCGGGCGAGTTCATGGTCGGGCACGAAGTCACCGGTGAACACGACAGTGTCGCAGGCGAGTTGAGCCGTACGACCGTCGCGGTGCCGGACGCGGACACCGGACAGCCGCCCGTGGCCCAGGAGTTCGGTGACCGTGGTCTCGGTGAGGAGCGGGATGCGGTGGCGGAGGCGGGCGTTGTGGGCGCGGGTGACTGCCGTCTGGGCGATGGGCAACTCGGTGACCACGGCGACGACTTCCGCTCCGGCAGCCCGCACGGTGTCGGCGGCGGCGTAGGAGACATGCTCGGCACCGACCACGACGGCACGGGTACCGATCCGCTGGCCATGCAGGTGCACCGCCTGCTGCAACTCCCCGGTGGTGTACACCCCGTTGGGCCTCGCCCCCGGCACCAGCCGGGCCGCACGGGGCCGTTCGCGGGCACCGGTGGCGAACGACGGCTGCCGCGTGGATGGTCTCCGGGCCTCGCGGGCCAACGGTGTTCAGGGCCGACTGCCCCGCCCAGTCGAGGACGGTGATCCCGGTACGGACAACGGCACCGGCGCGTATGGCGGCGCTGAGGACGAGGCGGTCGTACGCGGGCCCGGTGAGCGGATGCGTCCAGGTGTGTTCTTTGAGCCGACCGCCAGCCGCGTGAGCCCGCCGAACCGGCAACTCCCCCAGTAGGTCAACTGGGGTTCAGGGCACGCCTGGCCGCGTTGATGACGTTCTGGGCGTCGGCTCCGTACACGGCCGACTCGCTGAGAGTCTTCCGGACCTTCGAATACAAGGCGATGTTGTCGGCGTCGTCCAACCACAGTTCGGCGTGCCAGTCCTCCGCCGAGACGACCCGGTCATCCAGGATGCAGAAACTGTTACCGGGTGGGATCTTCACGGAGGCCGAGAACGGAATGATCCCCAGTTCAACGGTGTCCATCCCGATCATGCCCGTGAGGCGGTCGAGCTGGGCGACCAGCACGGAGGGCGGACAGACAAGGACGCGCAACGCGGCTTCCCATATGACGACCCGCAGCCGATGACCTGACGTGTACAGCCAGTCCTGCCGCCGCATCCTGGCCCGTACGGCTTCCTCAGCGTCCGTCGTGGAGCCGTGCAGATGTGCGTACCGGGTGAGTACCGCCCGCGCGTAGTCGGCTGTCTGGAGCAGCCCCGTGACCGTGGATTCTTCCCATGCTCGGATGACCCGCGAGCGGGCGGTCTCTGCTGCCCAGTTCTCCTGTACTGGGCTCTGCCCTGCCGCCAACTGGCGACGCCACGAGCGGATGTGGGTCTCGAACCCTGCGAGTCGACCGACCAGTTCGCCGTAAGCCTCGGGCTGCCCGGTCGCGTCGGCCCACGCCCTCAGGTCCTCGGGCGTGGCGGTCTGTCTGCCGTTTTCCAGCTTGCTGACCTTCGAGACGGCCCAGCCCAGCTGGGCGGCAAGCTGGGTACCGGTCATCCGCCCACCAGGGGCTGTGAACCTGAGCCCCCTCAAACGCGCGCCGAGCGCCTCGCGCGCCTGCTGATAGTCGGTCACCGGTACGCGTCTGCTCCTATTCCAGGGCGGCTACCTGCGCCGCGAACTGGTCGTACGGGATGGCGTGGTGCAGGGCAGCGTCACGCACGATGGAATACCGCACGACTTCGGCGGGCTCCGTCTTGGCTTCGTAGCTGGTCAGTTCGTCGGCGTTATTGAAGTGCAGCACCACGACAAGGCGCGAATCGAAGATCCAGAAGTCCTCTTCGAGCAGCCGCAACCGCTCAGCATCCGAACGCCACAGACAGCGGGCGTCCTCACCTGTGGCGGCGTTGCACGCGGCGTAGCCGAGCAGGAACCGTTGTCCGTCAGTGGGCGGGTTGTCGACGACCCGTACCCGCCCGATGGCCTTACCCGCGTCGGCCTGGCGCCGGATGTTTCTGGTGCCATGCGCTGTGCTCGAAGTCCCTGAATAGACGGGCGAACTCGTCCGCGTCAATCACCTTGGGCATCGGGTCGATCTCCTGATCCTGGCCAGTGTGTGGTGGTACGTCGCCCGCCGTTCCTACGGCACCCCGACCACCGCTGCCTGCGGCTCCGACCGCGACCAGGCCGAACTCGCCGAGGGAATCGTCTGAAAGCCGTGCTCACAGCCCCGGAGGGGGTACGAACTCCCCGTCCGGATACGGCAGGATGAGCGGTCGCGCCGGTGCGGAGAACCGTTCCGGCCGGCGCGACGGCAGTTCCGGAAATGCCCGCGATATCGAGCAGGTGGACAACGTGACGACTCTTCACATCCGGCCGTCGGCGGCGCCCTTCGCCTCCGTTTCTCTCCCCGGAGGTGACCGGTGAACCGCACACCCACCCTGGACGACTTCATGCTCGCCGGAACAGCGCTGGCCTCGGGCCTCTTGGCGGCGTTCCTGCTGCGGATACTGCTGCGCTGGCTGGGCAAGCACGCCGACCGCACCCGCTGGAGCGGCGACGACGTGATGGTCGACGCGCTGCGGACCGTACTGCCGTGGTCGGCGATCGCCGGCGGCGCGGCGATCGCGGGGGCGGTGCTGCCGCTGACGCACACGGTCCAGCACCAGGTCAACCAGACCCTTCAGGTGCTGATCATCCTGGCCGTGACGGTGTCGGCGGCCCGGGTGACAGCGGGTCTGGTCCGGGCGGTCACCAACTCCCGCTCCGGGGTGGCCGGTTCGGCCACGATCTTCGTCAACATCACCCGGATACTGGTCCTGGCGATCGGCTTCCTGGTGATGCTGCAGACGCTGGGCATCTCGATAGCGCCGATGCTCACCGCCCTGGGTGTCGGCGGTCTCGCCGTGGCGCTCGCTCTTCAGGACACCCTCGCCAACCTGTTCGCGGGCATCCACATCCTCGCCTCGAAGACCGTGCAGCCCGGCGACTACATCAAGCTGAGCAGCGGCGAGGAGGGGTACGTCGAGGACATCAACTGGCGTCAGACGACGGTACGGGCGCTCTCCAACAACCTCGTCGTGATACCGAACGGCCAGCTCGCCAAGACGAACATGACCAACTTCATGCGTCCCGAGCAGGAGTTGACGATCCTGGTCCAGGTGGGCGTCGGCTACGACAGCGACCTGGAGCATGTCGAGGAGGTGACCATGGAGGTCATCGCCGAGGTCATGACCGACATCACCGGCGCGCTCCCGGAGCACGAACCGGCCATCCGCTTCCACACGTTCGGGGACTCCCGGATCGGCTTCACGGTGATCCTGGGGGTCGGGGAGTTCAGCGACCAGTTCCGCATCAAGCACGAGTTCATCAAGCGCCTGCACAAGCGGTACCGCGCCGAGGGCATCCGCATCCCGGCACCGACCCGCACGGTGGCGCTCCAGCAGGGGGCGGTCCCAGAGGGGGCGCTCCCACAGGGGGTGGTCGCCATACCGCAGCAGCGCATCCGGGAGGACGAGCCGGGCGAGGTCCCCTCCACCCGGCTCGACTGACCTGACCGGTCAACTCCCTCAGAGCGTCGCGGAGTTGTCGCGGTAGTGCCCGCCGGTCCGGCTGTGCGGGGTGGTGAGGGACGGGTTCACCGGCGTCACCGTCCAGTCCGGATGACCGGGCATGCGGGGCGTCGCCGTACCGTACAGCCAGTCCCGCAGGAAGCCGGACAGGTCCTGGCGGGAGATCTTCGAGGCGACGGCGATGTAGTCCTCGGTCGTCGCCGAGGAGTCGCGGTACCGGGCGAGGAAGGCGCGTTCGACGGCGTGGAAGGTGTCCTCGCCGATGAACTCCCGCAGGGCGTACAGGACCAGGACGCCGCCGAGGTAGCGCTGGTCGTCGAAGAGGTTCGCAGCGTTCGGGGCGGCGACCGGGCCCGAGTCGTGGCGCCACTGGTCGCCGCGCGCGTAGGTGTCCTTCATGCGGGCGTCCATCGTGGTCAGGCCGAGGGAGTCGGGCCAGCCGCGCTCGTAGCGGTAGAGCAGTCCGTAGAAGTCGGCGTGGCCCTCGTTCAGCCACAGGTCGGCCCAGGTGGCGGGGCTGACGCTGTTGCCGAACCAGGAGTGGACCAGCTCGTGCATCATGTGCGAGCCGATCCTGCTCTCCTCCTGGAGCAGGAAGTTCGGCTTGTACAGGGTGAGGGTCTGGGTCTCAAGTCCCGTGAAATCAAAGGCGTTCGGGGCGTCCGAGTTGCAGGGCAGCAGTCCGTACGTCTCGAACGGGTAGGCCCCCAGGCGCTGTTCGAGCCAGTCGACGAGGCCGGGGGTCAGCGCGAGCGCCGGTTCCAGGGCGGCGGCGCGCGCGGTCGGCACGACGTCCCGCAGCGCCAGTCCGTGCGGGCCGCGCCGCTCCTTGATCACGTAGTCGCCGACGGTGATCTGCACCAGCTCGGTCGCCATCGGCGAGCGCGAGCGGTAGCTGAACGCGGTCCGGTCGCCGTCCAGCCGCTCGGCGCACACCAGTTGACCGTTCGCGACCCCGCGCAGCCCGGCCGGGACGGTGATCCGGAACGTGAAGTCAGCCTTGTCGCCGGGGTGGTCGTTGCAGGGGAAGACGGTGTGCGCCAGGTTCGGCTGGCCGCACACCGCGAAACCGTCGGGGGTGACGACCCAGCCGCCGGTGGGCGCGGCGGCGCGGCCCGGGTCGACGGAGTACTCCACGCACACGGTGACCCGCGCCCTCGCCGGGAGCGTCCTGGCGGGCGTGATCCGCAGCTTCTCGCCGGCCTGCTCGACATCGGCTCTACGGCCCTGGACGCGCACCGTGCGGATGTCGAGGTCGAGGGCGTCGAGGGAGAACCGGGTCAGGGCTTCGGTCGTGCGGAGTTCTATCGTCGCCGTGCCGTCGACGAGCTTGGCCGTGGCGTCGTAGGCGAGGTCGAGGTCGTAGGCGAGGACACGGTAGCCGTCGTTGCCGAGGCTCGGGAACACCGGGTCGCCGAGGGTCTCGGCGCCCTCGTCGCCGTACTCCCGTCCGGTCGTCTCGTTCCCGTTCCCCCGTCCGGCCGCGAAAGCCGGGGAACCCACGGTCAGTGCCGTGGCCGTACCGATCAGGGCGGCCGCGGGGGCCGTCACTCTGCTGCGATATCTCATGATCCGCTTTCGCTCGGGCGGCCGGGCGGTCAGCTCCGGCCGTCGGTCGGTCAAGGCGATCCATCCCTTAATGACTGCCGGACCATGCGGTCGGTTGCCCTTGATCCACGCGCGGGTGCTCGCGCGGTGCGGACGGACCGCTGTCGAGTGGGACCGGATGAGGAGATATCTTGATGTCGAGCAATGTTGCAGACGTGGAGCGGAGCACCGGTGACTGACTCGACCATCATCTATACGCACACTGACGAGGCCCCGGCCCTGGCGACGTATTCCTTCCTGCCGGTGGTCCAGGCGTACGCCTCGCAGGCGGGTGTCGCCGTGACCACGCGGGACATCTCGCTGGCCGGGCGCATCATCGCCGTGTTCCCGGAGTACCTCACCGAGGACCAGCGGATCCCGGACGCCCTGCACGAGCTGGGCGAACTGGCGAAGACGCCCGAGGCCAACATCATCAAGCTGCCGAACATCTCGGCGTCCATCCCGCAGCTCAAGGCCGCCGTGGCCGAGCTTCAGGAGCAGGGTTACGCGCTGCCGAACTACCCGGACGACCCGAAGACCGACGAGGAGCGGGACATCCAGTCCCGTTACGACAAGATCAAGGGCTCGGCGGTCAACCCGGTCCTGCGCGAGGGCAACTCCGACCGGCGTGCCCCCGCCTCGGTCAAGAACTACGCCAAGACCCACCCGCACCGCATGGGTGCCTGGTCGGCGGACTCGAAGACCAATGTCGCCACGATGGGCGAGAACGACTTCCGCTCCACCGAGAAGTCCGTGACGATCGCCGAGGCCGGTGCGCTGAGGATCGAGCTGGTCGCCGAGGACGGCACCACCACCGTGCTGCGCGAGTCCGTACCCGTCCTCAAGGACGAGGTCGTCGACGCCTCCGTGCTGCACGTCGCCGAGCTGCGTGAGTTCCTCACCGCGCAGATCGCCCGCGCCAAGGCCGAGGACGTCCTGTTCTCGGTGCACCTCAAGGCCACGATGATGAAGGTCTCCGACCCGATCATCTTCGGCCACGTGGTCCGCGCGTTCTTCCCGAAGACCTTCGAGCAGTACGGTGCGACGCTGGCCGCGGCCGGTCTCTCCCCGAACGACGGTCTCGGCGGCATCCTCAAGGGCCTGGCCGCGCTGCCCGAGGGCGACGCGATCAAGGCGTCCTTCGACGCGGAGATCGCCGAGGGCCCGGCGCTCGCGATGGTCGACTCCGACAAGGGCATCACCAACCTGCACGTGCCCTCCGACGTCATCGTCGACGCCTCGATGCCGGCCATGATCCGCACCTCCGGCCACATGTGGGGCCCGGACGGCGCCGAGGCCGACACTCTCGCGGTGCTCCCGGACTCCTCCTACTCCGGCGTCTACCAGGCCGTCCTCGACGACTGCCGCGCCCACGGCGCCTACGACCCCTCCACCATGGGCTCGGTGCCGAACGTCGGCCTGATGGCGCAGAAGGCCGAGGAGTACGGCTCCCACGACAAGACCTTCGAGGTCCCGGCCGCCGGTACGGTCCGCCTCGTCGACCAGGCCGGCGATGTCGTCCTGGAGCAGCCGGTCGCCAAGGGTGACATCTTCCGCGCCTGCCAGACCAAGGACGCCCCGATCAAGGACTGGGTGAAGCTCGCCGTCACCCGCGCCCGCGCCACCGGCGACCCGGCGGTGTTCTGGCTGGACGAGACCCGCGCGCACGACGCCCAGCTGATCAAGAAGATCAACGCGTACCTGCCGGAGCACGACACCGAGGGCCTGGACATCCGGATCCTCGCCCCGGTCGAGGCGACCCAGCTGTCGGTGGAGCGCATCCGCCGCGGCGAGGACACGATCTCCGTGACCGGCAACGTGCTGCGTGACTACCTGACCGACCTCTTCCCGATCCTGGAGCTGGGCACCAGCGCCAAGATGCTGTCGGTCGTCCCGCTGATGGCGGGCGGCGGCCTCTTCGAGACGGGCGCCGGCGGCTCCGCGCCGAAGCACGTGCAGCAACTGGTCAAGGAGAACTACCTGCGCTGGGACTCGCTCGGTGAGTTCTTCGCGCTGGTCCCCTCCCTGGAGCAGTTCGCGACGTTCACCGGCAACGCCCGCGCGCAGGTCCTCGCGGACACCCTCGACCGCGCGACGGCGACCTTCCTCAACGAGGACAAGTCCCCGACCCGTCGCGTCGGCGGCATCGACAACCGCGGCAGCCACTTCTTCCTGTCCCTGTACTGGGCGCAGGAGCTGGCCACGCAGACCGACGACGCGGACCTCGCGAAGGCGTTCGCGTCGCTGGCCGAGACCCTCGCGGGCGCCCAGCAGCAGATCATCGAGGAGCTCGGCGCGGTGCAGGGCAGCCCGGCCGACATCGGCGGCTACTACCGGCCCGACCCGGCCAAGGCCGCGAAGGTGATGCGCCCGTCGACGACGTGGAACGAGGCGCTGACTTCCCTGAGCTGACCGCGGACTCTCCGAATCGCTCCGCCCCGGCCGGGTTCCTCCTGGCCGGGGCGGCTGCGTCAGCCCACGACAGCCGGCCGCTCACCAGTCCCGTACGGCGATCAGCTTCTCCACGTCCGCGTCCGCGAAGCCGTACGCGTCGGCCACGAATCCGAAGTCCTCGGCTATCTCCTCGCGGGCCACGGTCTCGATCTCGCTGCCGGCCGCCTCGAAGTCGGCCTGCAGGGCGTTGAATTCCTCGGTGGCGACCTCGGTGAGGGCGTACAGCGCGGGCAGGTCGGCGGGGTGTTCGGTCTCGACGCGCTCGCACAGGCGCAGCAGGATCACCTTGCCGAGGTCCACCACGCGGTCGGGGTAGTAGTCGTCCCGGTAGAGCGCCCGCAGGAAGGCGTGCTCGGTGATCTGCTGGTTGCTGACGGGCATGGTGGTGCTCCCCCGGTCCGTGTTCGTCGTTGCGGATACCTTGATCCTGCACCACGCCACTGACAACGCCCCCGGGAGCCGCCCGTGTCCCCCACCGCGCCGTCCTCGCCGTCCTTCGAGCTGCTGCCCGGCGCCGCCGACTCACCCGTGATCCTCCATGTGCCGCACTCCGCACGGGAGATACCGGCCGACGTCCGCGCGGACATCCTGCTGGACGACCCGGCGTTGGAACGCGAACTCGACCACATCACCGACAGCCACACCGCGCGGATCGCCGCCGAGTCGGCACGCGCGTGTGCACTCCCCCCGTGGCGGTTCGTGAACCGGCTGTCGCGCCTGGTCGTCGATCCGGAACGCTTCCCGGACGAGCGCGAGGAGATGCTCGCCGTCGGCATGGGCGCCGTCTATACCCGTACCACCCACCACGCCGGCCTACGGCCCGCCGACCACGACCCCGGGCCGCTGATCGACCGCTACTTCCGCCCGTACGCCCGCGCGATGACGGAGGCCGTCGCCGACCGCCTCGCTGCCACCGGCCGGGCCGTCGTCATCGACCTGCACTCCTATCCCACCTCCCCGCTCCCCTACGAACTCCACGGCACCGACCCGCGCCCCGCCGTCTGCCTGGGCACGGACGCCCTCCACACCCCGCCCGCACTGCTGTCGGCGGCACGCGAGGCGTTCGCGGGGTGCGGGGAGATCGGGCTCGACAGCCCGTTCATCGGTACCTACGTGCCGCTGGAGTTCTACGGCAAGGAGCCGGCGGTCGGCGCCCTGATGGTGGAGATCCGCCGGGACACGTACATGACGGAACCCGGTGGCCCGCCCGACGGCCCGGGGGTCGCCCGGCTCGCCTCCGCGCTGACGACGCTCGTCGACGCCGTATCCGGATAGCGTCCGGACCTCCGGCTGGAGCACTCCCGCAGGACAGCCGGCCGGGGGCGTACGAGGGTGGACGCATGACCGAGGAGACCACCACGCTGACCGGCCAGGCACCGCCCCCCGTCCGGGACTGGCCCCCGCTCGACCTGACCGGGACGGAGTTCGACCCGGTCCTCGCGGAGCTCATGCGCGAGGGCCCGCTGACCCGGATCCGGCTGCCGCACGGCGAGGGCTGGGCGTGGCTGGCCACCCGCCACGACGACGTGAAGATGATCACCAACGATCCGCGGTTCGGCCGCGCGGAGGTCGCCACACGTCAAGTGACGCGCATGGCCCCGCACTTCAAGCCCCGCCCGGGGTCACTTGCGTTCGCCGACCAGCCCGACCACAACCGGCTGCGCAAGGCGGTCGCGGGCGCGTTCACGGTCGGCGCGATGAAGCGGCTGCGGCCCCGCGCGCAGTCACTGCTCGACGCGCTGGTCGACGGGGTCGTGGCCGACGGGCCGCCCGCCGACCTGATCGAGCGGGTCCTCGAACCCTTCCCGATCGCCGTGGTCAGCGAGGTCATGGGCGTGCCCGACGAGGACCGGGAGCAGGTGCACGCCTGGACGCGGCAGATCATCTCCACGTCCGGCGGCGCCGAGGCCGCCGACCGCGCCAAGCAGGGCATGTACGCGTGGATCACCGACACGATCCGCGCCCGCGCCGAGAGCGCCGGCACCGACGTGTACTCGCTGCTCGGCGGCGCCGTGGCCCGGGGCGAGATCAGCCAGGAGGAGGCGTCCGGTGTGGCGGGCCCGCTGCAGATCGGCGGGGAGGCGGTCACCCACAACTGCGGCCAGATGCTGTACCTGATGCTCACCCGCCCCGAACTGCTGGACCGCCTGCGTGCCCAACCCGAGTGCAGGGAGGCCGCGTTGGACGAACTCCTGCGCTACATCCCGCACCGCTCCTCGGTCGGGCTGGCCCGGATCGCCCTGGAGGACGTCGAGTTGCACGGCCTGCGCATCAGCGCGGGCGAGCCGGTCTACGTCTCCTACCTTGCCGCGAACCATGACCCGGCCGTCTTCCCGGAGCCGGACCGCATCGACGTGGACCGCGATCCCAACCCGCACCTGGCGTTCGGCAACGGCTCGCACTACTGCACCGGCGCCGTGCTGGCCCGCCTCCAGACCGAACTCCTCGTGGACACCCTGCTGGACCGCCTCCCGGGACTCCAACTCGCCGTCCCGGCCGAGGAGATCGTCTGGCGCCGGAAGACGATGATCCGGGGTCCGCAGACATTGCCGGTGACCTGGTAGGCCACTTGCGCGCGAGGACGAGGTGTCATCAACTCCGTCCTCGCGCACCGGTGTTCACGCCCGCAGCCACTCCGTGACGACGACCTCGCCGCCGGCCCGCAGCCGTAGCGCGAAGGGGCCGGCCGGGGGTGCGTCGCCGGCGAAGCGGCCCATGGCATCGGCCGTGAGGGTGGTGGGGCGCAGGGCCTGGGGGCCGTTCAGGACCTCGATGCCGGCCGGCTGGGGTGGCATCACCTGGCCCATCAGGCCCTCGCTCGTCACCTCCACGTCGATGCTGAGGTCGCCCGCGGTGAAGGTCAGCATGCGGGGCGCGACCGTGGCCCCTCTGACCGGGATCGCGTCGACCAGGGAGTCGAAGGTCAGCTCCGCGAGCCGGGCGTCCATGTCGTACAACGCGTAGGCGTCCATGGCGAGTTGACGCAGCTCGGCGGGGACCGGGTCCAGGATGGCGGCGGCCTGCCGCAGCTCCTCCTCCAGGAGGCTGTCGTCGAACTCACCGCCGTCGGTGTCCTGTTCGCCGCCCGGGTCGTCGAACTCCCCGTCGTCGAAAGGCTCCTGGCCGAAGGCGCCGAACGCGTCGAGACCGTCGTCGTGCATGCCGTTCACATCGCCCCCCGGGCGTCGAGTCGGGCCCGCAGCCGGCGCAGGCAGCGCTGGCGCATCGGGCCGATGCTGCCGACGGCGATCCCCAGACCGGCGGACACCTCCTGATAGCTGGGCGGCGGCGAGGCCATCAGCACCCGCAGCAACTGCCTGCAGCGCTCGCCCAGTTCCTCGAACTCCTGCCACAGCCGCCGGATGCGCTCGGCGTCGGAGGCCGCCTCCTCCGAGTCGATCAGCGACTGCTCGGGCGTGCGCTCCTCGCTGATGCGGTCGAGGAGTTGGGGATCGTCCGTCGGCATGAGCCGCCGTAGCGACTTGATCACCTTCAGGCACTCGTTGCGCGCGGTGCTCGCGAGCCAGGAGCCGGCCTTCTCGGGTTCGCGGATGCGCCGCAGGTGCTGGGCGAAGCGGAACCACACGGTCTGGTAGACCTCGTGGCCGTCGGCGTCGGAGAGCCGGTGGGCGCGCACCACTGACCAGACCAGTGGGCTCAACCCCTCCACGAGCGCCTTCCAGGCCGCCGCGTCGCCGTCGACGGCGGACTGGACGAGCGCGCCGACTTCTGCACGTTCCAAGGTGCCACCCCTCGTGTACGGCATGTCATCGTACGCCGTGGAGGAGATGGTTCCGGCCCTCATGCCGGAGGGGAGAGCGGTACGACGGGGACCGGGCGCCAGGTGGGTGGGCGCAGCGCCGGTACGTGTGCCCCGCGCACTTCGGCGTACTCGGCGTTCCCCGTGAGGAGTTGGGTGCGGGCGGCGCGTGCGTCGGTCTCCTTGTTGGCCGTCATGAAGGCGGCGACCATGCCGGCGGCGACCGGCGCGGCGAACGAGGTCCCGCTCCAGCGCGCGAGCCCGTCGAACGTCACCTGGTCCGGGCTGCCCTGCTCGGCGTCCCCTGCCTGGCTCAACACGCCCTTGTGGACGGGCGATTGGCAGGTGCAGGAGTAGGTGAAGCCGAAGCGGCAGGCGCCGTAGGTGGTGTGCTGGTAGGTGTACGGCGTGGGTGCGCCGAAGCCGGTGAGGGGGCCGATGAGCCGCTCGCCGGGGGCGTAGGCCTTGACCCAGGCGCCGTGGTTGCTGAAGCAGGCGCCGAACTCGCCGTCGCTGCGCAGCGCGCCGACCGAGAGGACGACGTCCTGGTAGTCGGGCAGGTCGGCGTAGGCGGCGGGCCAGAACGGGGTGGCACTGGCGTTGTTGCCTGCCGCCGCCACCAACAGGGTGCGCTGCCCGCGCAGTTGCTGCATGAAGCCCTCGACGCCGAGGAGTCCGTCGGTGCGCCCGTTCGAGGTGCCGGCGGAGAGGCTGATGACGTCGGGCCAGCCGCTCTGGTCGACGGCGGCGAACAGCGCCTCGCCGAAGTCCGATTCGAGGATGGCGCCCGCGTCGTTGAGGGTGTTGCGGACCGTGACCTCGGTGTTGGGCGAGATGGCCGCGACGAGCCCGGCGATGAACGTGCCGTGTCCTACGTACTGTTGGAGCACTCCCGCGTCGTCGGTCTCCCTGATCTGCGCGTCGCCCTGCACATGGGCCATCAGCGGGTACGACCGGTAGTCGTGCATGAGACCGGTGTCGATGACGAGGACGCCCACGGCGGTGTCGGCGTCGTAACCGGCTTCCGCGGGCGCCGGGTTGGAGCCTTCGGTGAGCGGGGCGGGCACGGGTTCGTCACCGGGGCAGGCGTTCACCGCGATGGACACCACGTGGTTGCGGCTGACCAGTCGGCGTCCGGCGCGGCCCTCCGGCTCGCGCAGTGCGCGCAGCGCGTTCGCGACGGCGTGGTCGCCGCGCTGGTCGCCGACGCCCAGGTCGCCGACCTGGATGCGGGTGATGCCGGACCGGTTGGTTTCGGGGCCCGCCCGGCGCACGGAGTCCGCGGTGAGGCCGGTGGCCGCGGTGAAGTGTGTGCGTACGGCGTCCTCGACGAGGCGGGCCTCCTCGCCGTCGCGGGCGAGCACGACGCCCTTCTCGTAGAAGAACTCGGCGGAGTCGTCCGGCCCCATAGCCAGGGGGACGTCGGGCATCGAGCGCTGGATCTTGTCGAACTGCTCGTGGAATCGCTGTGGTGCCATGGCGTGTTCCTCCCACTGCGGCGGCGGTCGTCAATCAGAGCCGCCAGGCGGCTACTTGATACAGCGCCAAACCTGTGTGGTCTGCACCTGGGACCACTAGCATGCGAGAAGTGACTGCGGGAAGCGACTCGATTCTCGAACTGCTGCCGATGGTGTTCGCGGCGCCGAACGAGGCGCTGGCCGGTGCGCGGGAGGTTCTCGACGGCGATCCGACGCCGTTCCGGGCCTCCGTGGCGCACCACGCGATCGGCATGTGGCAGCGGGACTTCGGCGATCTGCGGCTCGCCCTGCACCATCTGCGGCGGGCCCGCGACCTGGCGGCCCGCGCGGATTCGGCGGACCGCGAGGCGGACGTACTCGGCACGCTCGGCGTGGCGTTGGTGCACGCGGGCCGCACCCGGCAGGGCCTGGAGGCGTTCGAGCGGGGCATCGCCCGCGGCACGGGCCAGACCCGGGCGCGGGTGCTGTACCGGCGGGCGTACGTCTGGTGGGTGCTGGGCCGGCACCGCGAGGCGCTGGAGGACGTACGGCGGGCCATTGCCGTGCTGCGGCAGGCAGATGACGTGATCTGGATCGCGCGGGCGATCACCCTGCGCGCGACCGTGCATCTCGCGCTGGGCGCGGTGGACCGGGCCGACGCCGACTTCACGGCGGCCGAGCGGCTGTGGGAGACCACCGGCCAGGAGCACGACAAGGCGGACGTGGTCGAGAGCCGGGGTCTGGCCGCGTTCCGGTCGGGTGACATCCCGGTGGCGCTCCAACTCCTGGACTCGGCGGAGGAGATGTACGCCAAGCTCGCCACCCCGAGCTTCATGCTCACCGTCCGCCGCTGCGAGGTGCTGATGAGCGCGGGTCTGGCCGGGGAGGCGCTGGCGCACGCGGACACGGCGGTCGGGCTGCTCGACGGCATCGGCGGACAGTCCACCCGCAAGGCGGAGTTGCTGCTCGTGGCCGCCCGTGCGGCACGGCTCGCGGACGATCCGCACACGGCGATCGCGCGCGCGGCCGTGGCGGTGCGGCTGTTCGCCGCGCAGCGGCGCACCTGGTGGGAGACGCACGCCCAACTGGTCCTGATCGAAGCCCGGTTGGCGGCCGGGCGCGCGTCGGGACGCCTGGTGGCGGACGCCGCCGCGGTGGCCGACCGGCTGGCCGCGTTCGGCTCACCGTCCGCACCGGAAGCCTCCCTGTTGGCGGGCCGGATCGCGCTGGCCGTCGGCTGGACGGCGGACGCGGAACGGCACTTGGCGGTCGCCGCCCGCAGCAGACGCGGCGGACCACCGCTGGCCCGGATGACCGGCTGGGCGGCACAGGCGCTGCGCGCGCAGGCCGCGGGCTCCGGACGAGGTGTGCTGGAGGCGTGCCGGCGCGGGCTCGACGTCCTGGACGATCACCGTACGACCCTGGGCGCCTCGGAGTTGAGGGCGCGGGCGACCGCGCAGGGCGCCGAACTGGCGGCACTGGCCCAGCGCGCGAGCCTGACGTCCGGTGGCCCGCGACGCCTCCTGGTGTGGAGCGAACGCTGGCGGGCGACCGCCCTCTCGACGCCCCCCACCAG
>NZ_JBXVPZ010000052.1:0-33641 GCF_057961495.1 Streptomyces sp. P5F9
GCGCGGGAGCTGCTGGGGGAGGAGACCGAGGGGGAGGGCGCGGAGGACGAGGGCGAATCGTCTTCTACGACTCTATGAACCGGCTGCCGCGTCCATCGCCACCGTCACCATGGCCTCCACCTGCGCGATGATGTCCACCCGGTTCCGCACGAACTCCGGATCGGTGATCGTCCCGGTCGCCGGGTCCGTGTTCCCCGCCCCGAACCGCAGTACCGGCGTGTGGATATGCCCGCCCGGCAGCGAATCGTGCAGCCCGAGCCGGTCCCGTAGCAGCGTCGCCCGGTAGGCGATCTCGTTGGAGAGATAGTTGCCACCGCCCCCGGAACGGGCCGTGGACCCCGCGGTGGGCCCGTCCGGCCGTACGACGGGATCGGTCGCGCCCGCCGGAATCTCGGTCACCTCAGTGTGGTCGTACACGGGGAACCGCCCGGTGTCGGCGGCCACAATCGCCTGGTACGGCAGGGTCGTCGACGTCCACTGGGGCTGCGAGGCCGGGTCGGCGACAGGCACGGTCCCGGTCTTCGACACGTTGTCGTTGTCCGGATACCCGCCCCGCCAGGCCCCGTTGGTCCGCTCGACGTCGAAGCGGCCCACCCGTCCCTGACTCACGGTCGTGAACAGATCCACCTTCGGCAGATACGGCCGCAACGCCCGCTCCACGGTCCCGTCCGCGAAGTCGGCCCACCGCACGGGGAACATGGCCGTCTCGATCCGCGCCGGCCCGTCCGCGGTCCGGATCACCGTGCCGTCGAGAGCGAGCGCGGTGGCCCCGGACGGATTGGAGATCCGGATGTCCGCGTCGAGCGTGAACGGGTCGAACCCGGTGACGAGAATCCGCTTGATCCCCTTCTCCCGGGGATACCGGATGCTGCTCTGCCCCCGCGAGGTCGCTTCCAACTGCCCCAGCAGAGCGGCCCGTTGCCCCTCCGAAATCCCGAACCCGGGCTCCCACTCCCGCACTTCCCGAGTCATCCCCAACCGGGCCCAGTACAACGGCCGGTCATCATCCCGACTCAGATCCCCACCGGCGGGCCCCCGCCCCTGAGCCCGGTCAACGGCCCGCTGCCACAGCGCGGTTCCCTCGCGTACGACGATGCGCCGGGCCTGCGCGTAGCTGTGCGCGCCTTCGAGTGCGTGGGTGAACTCCGGGGCCACGGTGTCGAATCCGGAGTGCTCAAGGATCTCCTGGGGGACTTCCTTGTCGAGCCGCTGCTCCTCGACGGTGGGGGACAGGGCGGTGTCGGCTGCCGCCCCGGTACTGGGGGCGGAGAAACCGGCCAGCAGGGCCAGTCCGAGGATGCTGGTCCGAACTCGTATGACGTTCAAGGTGGTTGAGGCCTTCCGTTCGCAGTGGGGTGCGGTGCGGTGCCGGACGGCCGCAGTATCGCGTGACGGGAGTGGTCTACGCCACGGGTGTGCCGGACGCCCCGATCCGCCTCGCCTCCTCCTCCAGCACCGGCACCAACGCCACTCGGCGACGACGTGGGCGATACTGCCGCCCATGACGACAGCGAAGGCAGCGAAGACCGCGGACACGGCCAAGGTGGTGAACCTCGGCGTCCTCTTCGCCATCGAGGTCGGCGCCCTCGTCGCCGTCGGCTACTGGGGGTTCACGCGGGATGTCGCCACGCCACTGACCTGGCTGCTCGGTGTCGGCGGGCCCGTCGTGCTGGCCGTGTTGTGGGGGTTGTGCGGGTCACCCAAGGCCAAGTACAAGGTGCGGGGCGCCGGCCGGGTCGGGTTCGAGGTGGTGTGGTTCGGGGCCGGAGTTGCCGCGCTGGTCCTCGCCGGGGCTTATGACTGGGCCCTCGTCTTCGCCCTCGTGTGCGTGGTGAGCAAGACGCTGGCCGTCATCTGGCGGCAGTAGCGCGGGAGTTGACCGAGCGGAAGCCGGCAGACCCTCCTACGCCTCCTTGCCCTCCTGCGCCCCCTCGCCCCTCTGCGCCTCCTCGCCCAGCAGCGCCAGGAAGTCCCTGAACGCCCCCGGCATGTCCACTGACTCCGGATCCAGCAGCCACTGGTACTGCAATCCGTCCATCACCGCCACCAGCAGCGGAGCCGCCCGCTCGGGCGTCAGGCCGTTCGGCAGGCGGTCGCCGTACTCGGCGCGCAGGACCCCCGCCATGTTTGCCCGCACCCGGACGTACCGCTCGCTGAAGTAGTCCCGCGCCGGATGCCCCTCCGTGACGCTCTCGCCGAGCAGCGCGGAGAAGGTCTGGATGATGCCGGGCCGCATCGCGTTGTACTCGACCAGGGAGGCCAGCAGGTCGACGCGCCACCGGCTGTCCGGTACGGCGTCCCACTGGTCCCGTTCCTCCAGGACGGCGACGAGCAGCGCGTCCTTCGTGGGGAAGTAGTGCAGCAGCCCCTGCTGGGTCAGGCCGACGCGCTCCGCCACCGCCGCCAGGCTCGCGCCCCGGTAGCCGCGCTCGGCGATCACCTCCAGGGCCGCCCGCACGATCTCGGCGCGTCGTTCCTCGCGCCGGGTCCTGGAGTTCGTGGCGTTCATGGCGTCACCGTACGACACCCGGCGACCGTTCACATAACAGCAAGGTTACGAAACCTACCGCTCTACAGGCAACGGATGCACGATGGAGGCACGGCACCACACGGACTCAGCGAGGAGGCACCGGGATGGCGGGACCCCGTAAGGCAGTTGAAGCGGTCGGAGCAGTCGAGGCAGTCGTCGAGGCGGCCCTCGGCAAGCTCGACCTGGATGCCAAGGCGCGGCTGCTCGCCGGGCAGGACATGTGGTCGCTGCCCGCGCTCCCGGAGATCGGCCTGACGTCCCTGGTCATGTCCGACGGCCCGATCGGCGTCCGCGGTGTGCGCTGGACCGCCGACGACCCCTCCGTCGCGCTGCCGTCCCCCACCGCTCTCGCCGCCACCTGGGACCCCGAACTCGCCCACCGCGCGGGCGTGTTGCTCGCCCAGGAGGCCCGCCGCAAGGGTGTGCACGTCCTGCTCGCCCCGACCGTCAACCTCCACCGCTCCCCGCTCGGCGGCCGGCACTTCGAGGCGTACAGCGAGGACCCGTACCTCACCGGACGGATCGGCGCCGGGTACGTCGAGGGAGTCCAGTCCGGCGGCGTCGGCACCACCGTCAAGCACTTCGTCGCCAACGACGCCGAGACCGACCGCTTCACCGTGAACAACCTGATCTCCCAACGCACCCTGCGTGAGCTGTACTTGGCCCCCTTCGAGCTCATCGTCGAGAACGCCCACCCGTGGGGCATCATGACCGCCTACAACACGGTCAACGGCACGACGATGACCGAGCACCGCTACCTGGTGAACGAGATCCTGCGCGGCGAATGGGGCTTCGACGGCTTCAACGTCTCCGACTGGACCGCCGCCCGCTCCACCGCCGGCACCATCGAGGGCGGCCTCGACGTCGCGATGCCCGGCCCGAAGACCGTCTACGGCGAGGCTCTCGCCCGGGCCGTGCGCGACGGCGAGGTCGAGGAGGCCGCCGTCGACACCGCCGTACGGAACGTGCTGCGGCTCGCCGCCCGCGTCGGCATCCTGGACGGCGCCGAACCCGTCGTCCCCGAAGCCCAACTCCCGTCCCCCGTAGACGGCGAGGCACTCGCCCGCGAGATCGCCCGCCGCTCCTTCGTCCTCGTCCGGAACGAGAACGACGCCCTCCCGCTGAAGCCGAACGGCACCGTCGCGCTCCTCGGCGCCGCCGCCCGCGACGCCCGCGTCCTCGGCGGCGGCTCCGCCATCGTCTTCCCGCCCCACGTCGTCTCCCCGCTGGACGGCCTCACCGCCGCCCTCCCCGAAGGCACCCTCACCTACGCCGTCGGCGCCGACCCGAACACCGAACTCGCCGACGCCGACAAGGGGTTCGAGCTGCGCGCCATCTGCCGGGACGCGGCGGGCCACGTCATCGGCACCGCCTCCGCGCCCAGCGGACAGCTCCGGTGGATGGGCGCCGACCTCCCCGAGGGCGTCACCCACGACACCCTCCACACCGTCGAACTCGCCGGCACCTTCACCCCGCGCGACACCGGGCAGCACACCTTCGGCATCAAGGGCCTCGGCGCCTTCACCCTCACCGTCGACGGCACGACGTACTACGACGACGTCCAACGCCCGCTCAAGGACGACCCGTTCAGCTCCTTCTTCGGCGCCCCCGAACCCCGCGCCCGCGTCGACCTCACCGCCGGCACGCCGGTCGAGGTGTCCCTGACCTACGTCGTGAGCTTCTCCGAGAACCGCGACCTCAAGGTCATCGGCTTCACACTCGTCCACCAGGAACCGCAGCGCGACCCGGACGAACTCATCGCCGAGGCCGTCGAGTTGGCCCGCGCCGCCGACACCGCCGTCGTCGTGGTCGCCACCACCGAACGCGTCGAGTCGGAGGGCTACGACCGGACGGATCTCCAACTCCCCGGCCACCAGGACGACTTGGTGCACGCCGTCGCCGCCGCCAACCCGAACACCGTCGTGATCGTCAACTCCGGCTCCCCGGTCGAACTGCCCTGGCGGGACGAGGTCGCCGCCGTACTGCTCGGCTGGTTCCCCGGCCAGGAGGGCGGCGCCGCCCTCGCCGACGTCCTTACCGGCACCCATGAACCCGGCGGCCGGCTCCCCACCACCTGGGGCTCCCTCGCCGACGCCCCGGTCACCCAGGTCGTCCCGGAGAACGGCGAACTCCCGTACGCCGAGGGCGTGTTCATCGGCTACCGCGCCTGGGAGAAGCAGGGCCGCACCCCGTCGTACCCCTTCGGGCACGGCCTCGGCTACACGGACTGGAGCTATGAATCGATCGAGGCGGAGGGCACGAGGGTGACCGTCCGGATCACCAACTCCGGTACCCGGCACGGCCGTGAGGTCGTCCAGGTCTATCTCGCCCCCGCCGGAACCAACACCGACACCGACGCCGACCCGGAGCGTCCCGCCCGCTGGCTGGCCGGATTCGCCGGGGTCGAGGCCGGGCCCGGCGAGAGTGCCGACGTCGTCGTCGAACTTCCGCGCCGATCTTTCGAGATCTGGGATGAGACGGCGAACGCGTGGGCATTTGTAAAGGGTTCGTACGAGATCCAGGCCGGGCGCTCGATCACCGACCGCAGGGTCGCGACGACGATTAACGTCTGACCCGGGACACCGTCCTCCTCAGACAGCCCCGGTCCGGGACCTGACCCCTGGACCGGGGCTCATTCTTGCCCGGGCACCCGACTCAGCGGGCCGCGAAACCGTATACCGTCTCCGAGCGGTAGGTGTCGCCCGGGCGCAGTTCCGTGCTCGGGAACTCGGGGCGGTTCGGGGAGTCCGGGAAGTGCTGGGTCTCCAGGGCGATCCCGGCGCCCGGGGCGTACGGGTCGGCGAGGTGGTCACCGGTGTAGAGCTGGATGCCGGGCTCGGTCGTCGCCACCGTCAACACCCGCCCGGACGCCGGGTCGTGCAGCTCGGCGATCTCGACCGGCACCGGGGTCAGGCCCTTGTCGAGCACGAAGTTGTGGTCGTAGCCGGTACCGACCTTCCGAGACTCACGGAAGTCGAAGCGCGTGCCCGCCACGTCGTCGAGCGCACCGGTCGGGATCAGATCGGCGTCGACCGGCGTGAACCGCGAGGCGGCGAGCCGGAGTTCATGACCGCCCGCGCCGCCCGTGCTGCCTGCGCCGCTCAGGTCGAAGTAGCTGTGGTTCGTGAGGTTCACGACGGTCGGCGCGTCCGTCGTCGCCTCGTACCCGAACCGCAGTGCGCCCGACTCGTCCAGCGTGTACGTCGCCGTGACGTCGAGGCGCCCCGGGAAGCCCTCCTCGCCGTGCGCGCTGACCCGGCTGAGCCGCAGCCCGTGCTCGATGGGCTCGACGTCCCACACCCGCTTGTCGAAGCCGCGCTCGCCGCCGTGCAGGGAGTTGGGCGCGTTGTTCCGCGCCAGCGAGTACGTGACACCCTCCAGCGGGAAACGGCCGCCCGCGATCCGGTTCGCGTACCGCCCCACCAGAGAACCGAGATACGGCTCGGGATGAGCGAGATACCCGTCCAGATCCGCGAACCCGAGCACCACGTCCGCCGCGTGCCCGTCCCGGTCCGGCACCTCCACCGACTGCACGATCCCGCCGTACGACAGCACCCGCACCCGCACACCGGCCCGCTCCAGCGTCCAGCGGTGCACGGGAGTGCCGTCGGGAAGGGTGCCGAAAAGTTCGCTCATGAGGGAAACCCTAGGTCACGGGTGTACGCGCGGTGACGTGACGGTAGGCGATCTCGGCGAGCCGCGCCTGGCCGTCCGTGCTCGGGTGGAACCAGTCCCAGTGGCTCAACTGGTCGGTGCCGAAGCGGTAGTCGTAGACCGCGCCCCCGTCGAACCGGCACCGCTCGTCCGTCGCGCACACCTGCTCAAGCACCTTGTTGTACGCCTCCACCCGGTCCAGCACGGTGTCGCGCCGCTCGGTCGCCGCCGAGTCCAGGGCGTCCGCGTCGGCCAGCATCGAGGGGCAGATGCCCAGCTTCCAGACCTCCTTGCCCAGCGGGTTCGTCCGCCCCTGCGACCAGAGCCGCTTGAGATTCGGCACGCTCGCGACGTAGACCTGCGTCTTCGGCAGCGCCCGGCGCAGCGTCCTCAGCGAGGTCTCGAAGTCGGCGCGGAAGTCCGCGACGGAGGTCATGGCCGAGGTAGAAGCCGCGCAGGCGTCATTGGCCCCCACCATCACCGTGACCAACTGCGGCTTGCGGGCCGCCGCCTGACCGATCTGCGCGGGCAGGTCGGCCATCCGCGCCCCGGTCTCCGCGTAGTTCCAGCTGCGCGTGGCCGCGCCCGCCTTCCCCAGCAGCCGTACGGCGAGACTGTCGACCGAGGCCGAGCTGCCCGTCGCCCAGGACACCTCAGGACAGTCCGACAGGACCGAACAGGCGTCGAAACCGCGGGTGATGGAGTCACCGACCGCCGCGACCGAGGACGGGCTGCTGTCCCACAGCGGGGCGGGGGAGGGCTTCGCCTTGGCCGCCGTACCACTCTTGCTGTGCGCGCCGGCGGAGCCACCTCCGCCGGAGTCGCAGCCGGCGGCTCCCAGGACGGTCGCCGCCACGACGGCGAGCACGGCCCGTGAACGGTGACGTCGGTTTCGCATGCCCTGGCCCAGCCCCTTGATGTCGTGTAGCGATCCCCTCTCATGACAACGCGCGAGGGTTCCCGAATGCGCGCGATGCAACGGCACACCCCCGTACAAGCGTCCCCATGGGTGAATGGCGGCGTTTCCTGGCACCGGGAGGGACGGTACGTCACACTCCGCGCGCCGCCGCACGGTAGCCTCGCCCTCAACGTGGCTGCCCTGCCGCCGCCGTTCGCCAGCCAGCAAGATGCCCCGCTCTGTCCGGAGGTCCCGGTGACGACACGTGGAGTTCTGTACGTGCACTCCGCGCCGCGCGCGCTGTGCCCGCACGTCGAGTGGGCCGTCGCCGGGGTGCTCGGCACACGCGTCAGCCTCGACTGGATCCGACAGCCCGCCGCCCCCGGAACCTGGCGCTCCGAATTCTCCTGGCAGGCCGAGGCGGGCACGGCCTCCAAACTCGCCTCCGCCCTCCGCGGCTGGCACCTCCTCCGCTTCGAGGTAACCGCCGAGCCCAACCCCACCGCCGAGGGCGAGCGCTACAGCTGCACCCCCGAACTGGGCATCTTCCACGCCGTAACCGGCATCCACGGCGACATCCTCATCCCGGAGGACCGCCTACGCGCAGCCCTGACGAGATCTCAGCAGGGCGAAACAGACCTGGAAGCAGAGATCGCCAAGCTCCTGGGCAAGCCCTGGGACGACGAACTGGAGCCCTTCAGATACGCAGGCGAGGGCGCCCCGGTCCGCTGGCTACACCAGGTGGTCTGAAAATCGCCGGTCAGGGGCGCTGCTTTTAGGGGCGCGGGGCTGTATCTATATGCGGCTCCGCCGCGCGGGCGCGACCAGCCCCCACCGGCCGTAAGCCGACAAACGACATGTGGCCCGCTCCCCAAAACCCAGGGGGCGGGCCACACACCGTTCAGCAAAGACCTCAGACCGTCCGGAACGCCAACACCACGTTGTGCCCACCAAACCCGAACGAGTCGTTCAGAGCAGCGATCCGCCCCTCAACAGGAAGCTTCCGAGCCTCCCCACGAACAACATCCGCGTTGGCCTCAGCCTCAGGGTCGAGGTTCTCGACATTGATGGTCGGCGGCGCGATCCGGTTGTACAGCGCGAGCACGGTGGCGACCGACTCGACACCCCCCGCACCACCCAGCAGATGCCCGGTCATCGACTTCGTGGCCGAGACAGCCATGTGGTCCGCGTCGTCACCGAACACCTTGCGCAACGCCTTGAGTTCGGCCACGTCACCCGCCGGCGTCGACGTCGCGTGCGCGTTCACGTGCACGATCTCCGCCGCGGCGAGGTCGGTGTTGTCCATCAGGTTCTGCAGGGCGTGGGAGATCCCACGCCCCTCCGGCTCCGGCTGCACGATGTCGTGGCCGTCGGCGGAGATGCCCTGCCCGACCGCCTCGGCGTACACCCGGGCACCGCGCTTCGCCGCGTGCTCGGCGGACTCCAGGACGAGAACGCCCGCGCCCTCGCCGAGGACGAAGCCGTCGCGGCCGGTGTCGTAGGGACGCGAGGCGCCCTGCGGGTCGTCGTTGTTCTTGGACATCGCCATCATGTTGCCGAACGCGGCGATGGGCAGCGGGTGGATCGCCGCCTCCGTGCCACCCGCGACGACGACGTCGGCGCGGCCGGTGCGGATCATCTCGATGGCGTAGCCGATGGCCTCGGCGCCGGAGGCGCACGCGGAGACCGGCGTGTGCACGCCCGCGCGGGCGCCCACGAGCAGACCCACGTTGGCGGACGGGCCGTTCGGCATCAGCATGGGGACGGTGTGCGGGGAGACGCGGCGGACGCCCTTCTCCTTCAGCACGTCGTACTGGTCGAGCAGGGTCGTCACACCGCCGATGCCGGAGGCGATGACGGTGCCCAGACGGTCGGGGTCGACCGCCGGGTCCTCGCCGGCCTTGTCGGTGAAACCGGCGTCGGCCCAGGCCTCCTTGGCCGCGATCAGCGCGAACTGCGCCGAGCGGTCCAGGCGGCGGGCCTGCGGGCGCGGGATGACCTCAGAGGGGTCGACAGCGGCCGGCGCGGCGATACGGACGGCCTGCTCGGCGGCCCACTCCTGCTCCAGGGGCTTCACACCGGACTTGCCGGCGATCATGCCTTCCCAGGTCGAGGCTGCGTCGCCACCCAGCGGTGTGGTTGCGCCGATACCGGTGACGACCACGGTGCGATTGGTCGGGCTCACGGGAATTCTTTCTCCAACGGTACGAGGATTAAGCGGCGCCACCGCCGGGTGGCGGGGCCATGCAGCCGGGCCTATGGGGCGGCTCGGACCTGCTGGTCCGGGCCTAAGAGGTGGCTCAGGCCTGGTGCTTGAGGATGTAATCGGTCGCGTCGCCGACCGTCTTGAGGTTCTTGACGTCCTCGTCGGGGATCTTGACGTCGAAGCGCTCTTCGGCGGCGACGACGACCTCGACCATGGACAGCGAGTCGACGTCCAGGTCGTCGGTGAAGGACTTGTCCAGCTGGACGTCCTCAACCGGGATGCCGGCGATCTCGTTCACGATGTCGGCGAGACCGGCGACGATCTCTTCCTGAGTGGCGGCCATGTCAGGCGCTCCTTCTTTGTGATCCAGAGGGTGTGGCGGTGCCCGCCGCGGCAGCGGCAGGTGAGTACAGCCGTACCGGATCCGATGATGATCCGGCACGGAGTGCCTAGGGGAGGGTAACGACCGTCGCGGCGTACACGAGACCCGCCCCGAAGCCGATGACGAGCGCGGTGTCGCCGCTCTTGGCCTCGCCGGTCGCCAGAAGCCGCTCCATAGCGAGCGGAATCGAGGCGGCCGAGGTGTTGCCGGTGGTGCGTACGTCACGCGCGACCGTGACGTGCTCCGGCAGTTTCAGCGTCTTCACCATCGAGTCGATGATCCGCTCGTTGGCCTGGTGGGGAATGAAGACATCCAGTTCGTCCGGGGTGATCCCGGCCGCGTCCAGCGCCTGCTGGGCGACCTTCGCCATCTCGAACACGGCCCAGCGGAACACCGCCTGGCCCTCCTGCGTGATCGCAGGGAACTTGCCCGTGCTGTCGTACTCGGTCCACGGCACGGTCTGCTTGATGGTGTCGGACTTGTCGCCCTCCGAACCCCACACGGTCGGACCGATCATCGGCTCCTTGGCGGGGCCGACCACGACCGCGCCCGCGCCGTCACCGAACAGGAAGGCCGTCGCGCGGTCCTCCAGGTCGGTCAGGTCGGACAGCCGCTCCACGCCGATGACGAGCACGTACTCCGCGCTGCCCTCGACGACCATGCCCTTGGCGAGGGTCAGGCCGTAGCCGAAGCCCGCGCAGCCCGCCGAGATGTCGAACGCGGCGGCCTTGTTCGTGCCCAGCTTGTCGGCGATCTCCGTCGCCACGGCCGGGGTCTGCTTGAAGTGCGAGACCGTGGACACGATCACGCCGCCGATCTGCTCGGCGGTGATCCCCGCGTCCGCGATCGCCTTGCCTGACGCCTCGATGGACATCGCGGCGACGGTCTCCTCGTCGTTCGCCCAGTGCCGCGTCTCGATGCCCGAACGGGAGCGGATCCACTCGTCGGACGAGTCGATCGTCTCCAGGATCACCTCGTTCGGGACGACACGGACCGGACGGTAACCGCCCACGCCGAGGATGCGCGCGTACGGTGCGCCCTTGCTCGGCTTGATCTTCGACATGTTCGTACGGCTCCTTCTTCAGGCGTTGGCGCCCGCTGCGTCAGCAGCAGAACTGGCCGCAGTGGCGATGAACTCGCGGGCCGCGTCGAGGTCGTCCGGGGTCTTCAGGGCCAGCGTCTTCACGCCGGGCAGGGCGCGCTTGGCGAGGCCGGTCAGGGTGCCGCCGGGGCACACCTCCAGGAGCGCGGTGACGCCGAGCTCCTTGAAGGTCTCCATGCACAGGTCCCAGCGGACCGGGTTGGCGACCTGGCCGACCAGCCGCTCCAGCACCTCGGCACCGGTGGCGACGGCCTTGCCGTCCTTGTTCGAGACGTACGTGATCGTCGGGTCGCCGGGCGTCAGTTCCTGCGCGGCCTTGGCGAGCGTGTCGACCGCCGGGCCCATGTGCCGCGTGTGGAACGCGCCGGCCACCTTGAGCGCCACGACCCGTCGCACGCCCTCGGGCTTGTCGGCCTCCAGGGCGGCGAGCTGCTCCAGCGTGCCGGCGGCCACGATCTGGCCCGCGCCGTTCACGTTCGCCGGGGTCAGGCCCAGCTTCTCCAGGTGCGCGACCGTGGTGTCCGGGTCGCCGCCGAGCAGCGCGGACATCCCGGTCGGGGTGATCGCGGCGGCCTCGGCCATCGCCAGACCACGCTTGCGTACGAGGGCCAGGGCGGCCGTGTCGTCCAGGACACCCGCGAGGACGGCGGCGGTGATCTCGCCGACGCTGTGACCGGCGACAGCACCCGGCGACACGGCACCGAGAGCGGCCGCGGAGACCAGTCCGGCGGCGACGAGCAGCGGCTGGGCGACGGCGGTGTCACGGATCTCGTCCGCGTCGGCGTCCGTGCCGTAGTGCACCAGGTCGAGGCCGGCGGCGGCCGAGAGGGCACGCAGACGGTCCTCGACACCGGGGAGGTCGAGCCAGGGAGTCAGGAAGCCGGGCGTCTGGGCGCCCTGGCCGGGAGCGACGAGTACGAGCACTCTCACACTCTCTCTTGGGGACGGGCACGGCCGCCCGTGGGGACAGGGACGAAGAACGGGAAGGGGTTTTGTGGGGCCCCGACAAAAGGCTAGTTCTGGGGATCTCCATCGGCCAGACGTCCCAGGATCAGCGCGATCCGCAGCGTGAACGCCGACCGTACATCCGACGGCGACCAGCCGGTGACGTCAGTCACACGTCGAAGCCGGTAGCGCACGGTGTTGGGATGGACGAACAGCATCCGCGCGGCACCTTCGAGGCTACTCGCCTGCTCCAGATAGACACTGAGCGTCTCCAGGAGCGCGGACCCGGCCTCCTCCAGCGGTCTGTAGATCTCCTCCACCAACTGGTCCCGGGCGCCGGGGTCACCGGCCATCGCGCGTTCCGGAAGCAGATCGTCCGCCAGTACCGGGCGCGGGGCGTCCTGCCAGGCGGAGCACGCCTTGAGCCCGGCGGCGGCGGCCTGCGCGGACCGGGTGGCGGCGAGCAGATCGGGCACGATGGGCCCGGCCACGACGGGTCCGGCCGCATAAGGCCCGATCAGCGACTTGGCGACGGCGAGCGGATTGTCGCTCCCGCCGGCGATGACGACGAGCCGGTCCCCGAGCACTCCGGTGAGCACCTGGAGCTTGGCGTGCCGCGCGGCCCGCCGAATCGCCTCGACGGTCAGCTCACTGTCGCCGTCGGGCGCGGTACCGAGGACGACACACACATGCTCGGGCGAGTTCCACCCCAGCGCGGCGGCCCTGCTGACCGCCCCCTCATCCGCTTCCCCGCTCAGCACGGCGTTCACGACGAGGGACTCCAGCCGGGCGTCCCACGCGCCGCGTGCCTCGGCGGCCTGCGCGTACACCTGGGCGGTGGCGAAGGCGATCTCCCGGGCGTACACGAGGAGCGCCTCGCGCAGCACGGACTCGTCGCCGGGCGCGGCCACTTCGTCGATCGCGGACTCCATGACCTCGATGGTCGTCCGCACCATCTCGACGGTCTGGCGGAGAGTGATGGCGCGGGTCAGTTCGCGGGGCGCGGTGCCGAACACGTCGGTGGAGATGGCCTGCGGCGCGTCCGGATGCCGGAACCACTCGGTGAACGCGGCGATACCGGCCTGAGCGACCAGCCCGATCCAGGAACGGTTCTCCGGTGGCATCGCCCGGTACCACGGCAGCGTCTCGTCCATGCGCGCGATGGCCTGGGCGGCGAGAC
Source organism: Streptomyces sp. P5F9 (assembly GCF_057961495.1). NCBI lineage: Bacteria > Bacillati > Actinomycetota > Actinomycetes > Kitasatosporales > Streptomycetaceae > Streptomyces > Streptomyces sp. P5F9. The sequence continues at coordinate 12,898 of NZ_JBXVPZ010000052.1, forward strand.
TCCCGGACGACTGCTCCAGCCGCTTCAGAGTCGCCGGGTGCGAGTGGGCACGGGGCACGGGGCCTGCGGGTCTGCTGGTTTCGGGTTCGGGCACGGGACAAGACTGCCTTATCCGGACGGCGGTATGCGGTGCCGGGTCTCGACCGAGGGCTACCGTGGTCCCCGTGATGGACGTACGGCGCTCCGCCGAGCGCTACCCAGGGGGTGACCCGCAGGCCGGGATCCAGTCATGGCATGCCTTCTCCTTCGGGCCGCACTACGACCCGGACAACCTCCGGTTCGGCGCGATCATCGCCTGCAACGAGGAACGGCTCGCGCCCGGCGCCGGGTTCGACGAACACCCGCACAGCCACACGGAGATCATCACCTGGGTCGTGGAGGGGGAGCTGAGCCACCGCGACTCCACGGGACAGCTGACCCATGTCCGCCCCGGCGACGTCCAGCGCCTCAGCTCGGCGGCCGGCGTCCGGCACGTCGAGCGCAACGACAGCGACTCGCCCCTGACCTTCGTGCAGATGTGGCTGGCCCCCCTGGAGCCCGGCGGCGAACCGTCGTACGGGATCGTCCACGGCATCGCCGACTCCACGCCCTACGCGGTGCCGGAGGCCGGCGCGATGCTGCACGTGCGACGGCTCACGCCGGGTGAGCGTACGGCCGTACCGGACGCGGTGCATGTGTACGTGCATGTGGTGCGCGGTGAAGTGAGCCTGGGCGGGGAGAAGTTGGGGCCGGGGGATGCGGCGCGGATCACGGACGCGCGGGATCTCGCGGTGGAGGCGGCCACCGGGGCCGAGCTGCTGATGTGGGAGATGACCTAGCGCCCGGAGACCCAACGCCCGTCAGTGCCCGGAGAGTTCGGCCAGTACCGCGTCCGTGAACGGCGGCCACGCCTCCACCGCCCACGCCCCGAACGCCCGGTCCGCCAGTGCCACGCAGCCCACGCCCGCCGCCGGGTCGATCCACAGGAACGTGCCGGACTGCCCGAAGTGGCCGAACGTGCGCGGGGACGACGAACTCCCCGTCCAGTGCGGGGACTTGGAGTCGCGGATCTCGAAGCCGAGGCCCCAGTCGTTGGGGTTCTGGTGGCCGTAGCCGGGGAGGACGCCCTTGGTGCCGGGGTACTGGACCGTCATCGCCTCGGCGACCGTGCGGGGGTCGAGGAGGCGGGGGGACTGGACCTCGGCGGCGAACCGCAGGAGATCCTCGACCGTCGAAACGCCGTCCTTCGCCGGGGAGCCGGCGCCTTCCAGCGTCGTCGACGTCATGCCCAGGGGGGCGAGGACCGCCTGGTGCAGATACTCCGCGAACGGGATCTCCGTCGCCTTCGCGAGGTGGTCGCCGAGCTGCTCGAAGCCCGCGTTCGAGTACAGGCGGCGCTGTCCGGGCGGGGCCGTCACGCGGTGTTCGTCGAAGGCCAGCCCCGAGGTGTGGGCGAGGAGATGGCGGACCGTGGAGCCGGGCGGTCCCGCCGGTTCGTCCAGCTCGATCGCGCCCTCCTCGTACGCGACGAGGGCGGCGTACGCCGCGAGCGGCTTGGTGACCGAGGCCAGCGGGAAGCGGTGGCCGGCCGGGTCGTGGGTCCCGAGGACGGTCCCGTCGGCTCGTACGACACCTGCCGCGGCGGTCGGTACCGGCCAGTTCTCGATCAGCGCGAGGCTCTGCAACGACATGCCGTCGAGCCTAAGTGGTTCAGAGCATCAGCCCCATCATGGGGTCGGGCTTGCGGGTGAAGCCGAGGGAGGCGTAGAGCGGCTCGGCGTCGGGGGAGGCGGTGAGGAGGACCTGGCCGGCGCCGCGCTCGCGGAACCACTGGAGCAGCTCCTCCATGCAGGCGCGCGCGTACCCCCGGCGCCGCGCGTCCGGGTCGGTGGCCACACTGAAGACGAACCCGGCCTTCCCGTGCGGGTTCCCCGCCTTCCCGATCCGGTAGTCGACCGTCCCCACCACGAGCGCCGCCAGCGCCCCCGGCCGCTCCGGGTGGTCGACGACGAAGGCCCCGAAGTCCTCGTCCGAGGCGAGCCGCTCCCGCAGCGTCGGCAGGGACTCCGCGTGCCAGTCCGTACCGGGGTCCGAATTCGGCAGCGCGTCGATCATCACCTGGCGCAGTCGCAGCAGTTCGGCGGCATCGTCGGGGGCTGCCCGTCGTACGAGACTCATGTCCCGCACGCTATCCACCGCACCCTCGACCCGTCCTGCCGATTTCTTACCGGTTCCGCTTGCTTCGAGTGCACTCCAAGGTCATAGCGTGGTGGCCATGACGGTGATGGAGACCACGGGTACCAGTACCGACAGCTGCGCGGGCCCGCCGCAGGGCGAGCGGCGTCCGGACGGCGCGGACAACTACACGATCAGCGAGGTCGTCGCCTTCACCGGCCTGACGGCACACACCCTCCGCTGGTACGAGCGCATCGGGCTGATGCCGCACATCGACCGCTCGCACACCGGCCAGCGCCGCTACAGCAACCGCGACCTCGACTGGCTCGACCTCGTCGGCAAGCTCCGCCTGACCGGCATGCCGGTCGCCGACATGGTCCGCTACGCCGAGCTGGTGCGCGAGGGCGAGCACACCTACGGCGACCGCTTCGAACTCCTGGAGGCGACCCGACGGGACGTCCTGGCCAGGATCGCGGAGCTGCACGACACCCTCGCCGTACTCGACCGGAAGATCGCCTTCTACGGCGAGGCCGGCCACGCATACGAGAAGGAGAAAGCCGGATGACCGACAGCACGATCCCGACCGCACGACTCGGCGCGAACGGCCCCGAGGTCGGCGTCCAGGGGCTCGGCTGCATGGGCATGAACTCGTCCTACGGCCCCGCGGACGCGAGGCAGTCACTGGCCGCCCTGGACCGCGCGTTCGACCTGGGCGTGACCCTGTACGACACGGCGGACGCGTACGGCATGGGGGAGAACGAGCGGTTCCTGTCGCCGTTCTTCAAGGCGCACCGCGACCAGGTCGTCATCGCCACCAAGTTCGCCCTGTCGATCCCGCCCGGCGAGCCCACCCGGCGCGTCATCCGCAACGACCGCCCGTACCTCCGCCAGGCGGTCGAGGCGAGCCTGAAGCGCCTCGACATCGACGTCATCGACCTCTACTACATGCACCGCCGCGACCCGGCCGTCCCCATCGAGGACACCGTCGGCGCGATGGCGGAACTGGTGGCCGAGGGCAAGGTGAAACACCTCGGCCTGAGCGAGGTCACCGGCGCGGAACTGCGGGCAGCCCACGCCGTCCACCGCATCGCCGCCGTGCAGTCGGAGTGGTCGCTCTTCAGCCGCGACGTCGAGATCAGCCTGGTCGGCGCCGCCGCGGACCTGGGCGTGGCGCTCGTACCGTACTCACCGCTCGGCCGGGGCTTCCTCGCCGGCTCCTTCTCGAACGCCGACCAGGACCTGACAGAGGGCGACTTCCGCCGCACGCAGCCCCGCTTCACCGGCGAGAACGCGGCCGCCAACGGCGCGCTCCTGGACCCGGTCCGGGCGGCGGCCGAGGCACACGGAGCCTCCCTGGGCCAGATCGCCCTCGCCTGGGTCCAACAACGCGCCCAGGTCCACGGCCTCCCCGTGATCCCCATCCCGGGCACGACCAAGCCGGGCCGGGTGGAGGAGAACACGGCAGCGACAGCGATTGTCCTGACGGACGAGGAACTGACTTTGCTGGAGCCGATCGCCGACAAGGTGGCAGGCGACCGCTACGCGGACATGTCGTTCGCATCATCAAGCAGGGAGTAGAAACCCCCTTCACTGGAGCGCTCCTTTAGGGGCGCGGGGAACTGCGCGACCAGCCCCCACCGGCCCGCGGTCAAAGTTCTGCCAGCAGCTCGGCCTTCTTCACGACGAACTCCTCATCCGTCACCAACCCCGCCTGATGCAGCTCCGCCAGATGCCGAATCCGCTCGGCGACATCCGCAGGATCACGCCGAGCGGCCGGAATCACAGCAGCAGGACGCCCAGACCGCACCGCCGCAAGCACCGCCGCCGCGAACGGCAGAGACTCATGCACAGGCCCATACCCCAGCCCGAACACCACAGCCGCCGGATCCTGATCAACAGGCAGAAGCGACTCGGCCCCGCGCAACAGCCGTAGATGCCCCTCAAAAACCTCGGGCGACCGCCACTCGACACCGTTCAGGTCGGAGACCGCGAAGCTCTGGTCGCCGGCCTTCCACTTCGCGGACGACGCCCCCGTCCAGAACCACCGGAACGACACGGTCTTCCCGTCGAAGGACGCCTTCCCGTCGTACGCCTTGAACCGCAACGGCACCTCGGGCGCGGCCACGAGAAACCGCTCGGCAGGCCCGTCGTCCGGCTTCAGCCGCGCACGCAGCTCGTCGGCGTAGTACTCGGCGAGCGTCTCGCGCTCGGCGGGCAGCACCAGCCGATAGGGATCGCAGCTCTCCTTCAGCTGACCCGCGGCCGCCTCCATCAGCGGGTCGGCGCCGGAACGGGGTTCCGCGTGGAGCACGACCGTGCCGCGCCGGCCGGGGGTGAGCGTCACCGCCTGGATCGCCTCGAAGGGGATCCGGCGTTCACCGAGCGCCTGAAATAGCTTGGGTGTTCGAATTCCACGTTCGTAACGGATGACCACGGAGTCGGACTCGAACTCCCAGGCGGCATGAAATCCGGCCAGTACGTCACCCATGCGGCTCATCGTAGGCGGCACACGCTCCTCCGTCCCATCCCCGCGCAGACCGCACTTCCTGCTGTTTCTACGCGCGTCCGGCGGCCGAGGTGCCGGACAAACCCTCTCGGCAGGTGTCACCTTGGTGCGCGCACGTCACCGAGCGGTACGCGCCAACCCCGATGTCGGCGAAGTTGGCGAGGCTGTCGGTGCCGGGCGCGAAGTACCCCGTGTGGCCCTCCGCGTCCTTCGCGGCCAGCACGCGCGCGCCGAACGCGTTCGACACCGGGTCCTCGCCGTGCCCGAGGCCGCCGACCTCCATGTACGGCACGTCCTGGATCCAGTCGTCGGCGTCCCGCATCGCCCACACCCGCGCGAGCGTGTGCAGATGGGAGGCCTTCGAGGTCCGCATGCCGGGGCTGCCGGCCACCGCGATGTCGGTCACCCGGGCCGGCAGCTCGTGCGCGGCGACACCGCACACCACCGAGCCGTAGCTGTGGCAGAACAGGGCGACCTGCGAGGTCCCGGGCAGCGCCCGCACCAGCGCGTTCAGCCGTACGGCGCCGGCCTCGGCGCGTCCCGCGGTGGCCGAGTCGATGCCGAGGCCGCCGGGGGAGGTGTAGTCGGCCCAGGCGATGACCGCCGTCCGCGTGCCGGTCGTGTCGGTCGCGGACTTCGCCGAGTTCTCGGCGGCGTACAGGTTCTGGGCCATGCCGACCGGCGCCGAGTAGTTCTTGCTCGTCTTCTGGAACGTGAGCAGGTCGGTGTCGACGCCGGGCACGATGACCGAGACGCGCTGCGCGGTGTCCAGGTCGCCGAAGACCTCGGCGATCCGGCCCGAACCCTCGGGGTCGAAGGCCAGGATGTGGCGGCCCTCGGCCGTCAGCGCCTCGAAGCGGTGCATGAGGCGGCCCGCCTCCTGCTGCCCGAGGGGCGTGAGGCGGTTGTCGTGCATGCGCTTCTTCTCGACCTTGCGCTGCTGGTCGAGGGCGACGCGGTTGGCGCGGTAGCGCAGCGAGACCGGGGCGCCGTTCATGTTGCCGACCGCGAGCGGGTAGCGGTGCGCGAGACGCGTCCGCTGCTGCGCGGTGAGCGAGGCGAAGAACCTGGCCAGCCGGGTCGGGGAGGCGTCCGGGTCGGGCAGCTCGCGCCCGTTCATATGGCCGTGCTCCCACGCGGAGAGGGAGGCCTGGAGCGCCGTTTTCCCGGGGTGGCTGCGGACCGCGGTCCAGCCGGTGGTCGCCAGCATCACGAACACCACGGCCAGCGCGGCCAGTGCGCGCCAGGCGTTCAGCGTGGGGGAGGAGTCGAAGGAAGTCACTGGGAGGACACACTAGGAGAACGAGAGGGTCTCGCGTTAACCGAGTGACGGGGATCACGTTTCAGTGGTACGTGACGAGAAACTCAGTACGACTCACCTCGTGAGGCTCGTGCGCCAGTTCCCGGCGAGGGCCGGTCCCACCCCGTCGAGGTAGCCGGCGGTCAGCTCCCGCATCGCCTCGATGCTGAGGTCGTCGCCCGCGATCCACATTCGCTCGACCACCCGCATCACCCCGCCGAACACGGCCACGACCAGCCGCGGCCGGGGGTCCGCGTCCACGTCGAGCCCCTCGCGCACGGCGATGATCCGCGCCAGCTCCCCCTCCAGCTCCTGCGAGCGCCGCAGATGCGCGGCGAGCAGCGCGGGCGTCGACTCGATCACGCGGTAGGTGCGCATGTGCAGGTCCAGCGGTACGACCTGCTGGATCGCCTCGTTGATGGTGTCCCAGCTCTCCAGCACGGCCCGGCGCAGCGCCTCCAGCGGGGCCTCGTGCGGCGGGCGGGCGCGGACGGCGCTCACGAAGTGCGTCTCCGTGAGCCGGGGCACGAAGAACGCGGCCTCCTCCTTGCTCGCGAAGTAGCGGAAGAAGGTGCGCTGCGAGACGTCGACGGCCTCGGTGATCTCGTCGACGGTGGTCTGTTCGTAGCCCTTGGTGGTGAACAGTTCGAGCGCGGCGTGCAGCAGCGCGTCCCGCGTACGGGCCTTCTTGCGCTCGCGCAACGTCTCCATGCTGTTCTCCTCGCGATTGTTGACAGTCGCCGACATCTGAACCTGTTTGTCAACTGTCAGCGGCTGACATTAGCCTCGCACGTATGACTAGTCAGACCACCATCAGCGCGACGGGGCCGGGGGACAAGGCACCAGCCGCCCCGTCCGACCCGGCGCCGTCCACGGGGCTGCGGGGCCACCCGTGGCTCACCCTCATAACCGTCGCCGTCGGCGTCATGATGGTGGCCCTCGACGGCACCATCGTCGCCATCGCCAACCCGGCCATCCAGAAGGACCTCGGCGCCAGCTTCGCCGACGTCCAGTGGATCACCAACGGCTACTTCCTCGCCCTCGCGGTCTCCCTCATCACCGCCGGCAAACTCGGTGACCGCTTCGGCCACCGCCAGACCTTCCTGATCGGCGTGAGCGGCTTCGCCCTCGCGTCCGGCGCGATCGGCCTCTCGCACAGCATTGCGTTCGTCGTCACGTTCCGCGTGCTCCAGGGTCTGTTCGGCGCGCTGCTGATGCCGGCCGCGCTCGGCCTGCTGCGGGCCACCTTCCCGGCCGAGAAGCTCAACATGGCCATCGGCCTGTGGGGCATGGTCATCGGCGCCTCCACCGCGGGCGGCCCGATCCTCGGCGGCGTGCTCGTCGAGCACGTCAACTGGCAGTCGGTGTTCTTCATCAACGTGCCGGTCGGCGCCGTCGCGCTCGTCCTCGGCCTGCTGATCCTCCGCGACCACCGCGCCCAGAACGCGCCGCGCTCCTTCGACATCCTCGGTATCGCGCTGCTCTCCGGCGCGATGTTCTGCCTGGTCTGGGCCCTCATCAAGGCGCCCGCGTGGGGCTGGGGCTCCGGCACCACCTGGGCGTTCCTCGCCGTGTCCGTGCTCGGCTTCGCCCTGTTCGCCTTCTGGGAGCAGCGGGTGAAGGAACCCCTCATCCCGCTGGGCCTGTTCCGCTCGGTCCCGCTGTCCGCAGGCGTGGTCCTGATGGTCCTGATGGCGATCGCCTTCATGGGCGGCCTGTTCTTCGTGACGTTCTACTTGCAGAACGTGCACGGTATGAGCCCCATCGACGCCGGTCTCCACCTCCTCCCACTCACCGGGATGATGATCGTCGGCTCCCCGCTCGCCGGCGCGGCGATCACCAAGCTCGGCCCGCGCATCCCGCTGGCCGGCGGCATGGCGGCCACCGCGATCGCCATGTTCGGCATGTCCACGCTGGACTCGAACACCGGCAGCGGCGTCATGTCGATCTGGTTCGCCCTGCTGGGCCTCGGCCTCGCCCCGGTGATGGTCGGCGCGACCGAGGTCATCGTGGGCAACGCGCCCATGGAGCTCTCCGGTGTCGCCGGCGGTCTCCAGCAGGCCGCGATGCAGATCGGCGGCAGCCTCGGTACGGCCGTCCTCGGCGCCGTCATGGCCTCCCGCGTCGACAACGACCTGGCCGGCAACTGGACGGACGCGGGCCTGCCCAAGCTCACCCAGCCCCAGCTGGACGCGGCCGCCGAGGCGGTCCAGGTCGGCGTGGCCCCGATCGCCCCGAACACCCCGGAGACGGTCGCCGCGAAGATCACGCAGGTCGCCCACGACACGTTCATCTCCGGCATGAGCCTCGCCTGCCTCGTCGCCGCCGGCGTAGCGGTGGTCGCGGTGTTCGTCGCGCTCCTGACCAAGCGCGGCGAGAACGCGGAGGCGGGCGCGGGCGCGGCGCACATCTAGGGCCTGTCCGGCGGATCAGGTCGCAGGAGATCAACGGCATCTGATCAGCGCCGGTGAGCGGGGTCTGGTGCGTGCAGCTGCAAGGCGGAGGAGGGCGGCAACGCGGAGCGTTGGCAACCGACGACAACGCGGCTGGGGGTCCCCCCACGCCTTTAAGGCAGTGGGGGAGTGCGTGCCAGGCCCCGCGTCTGCGGCATGATCCGCCGGACAGGTCCTAACCCTGATCCAGGCCGATTTCGCCTATCAGGGTGACTCCCCTAAAGATTCCTGGCGTCCGGTACGCGCCGCAGGTCACAGTAAGTCAAGTCCTCCGCAGGGCAGGGGGGACGGGTTGGTCTGCGGCGCGCTGCCGGAGGGGGGCAGCGCGCAAGCAGGCTTTTTTTGTGTGTACGGGGGTATCCGGTCACTGTAGGAGTACCTGCCGAACGGGCGTGACCGCCCAGGGAGTTGACGATGACAGGCTTCGGCAACGGAACGCGCAGGACCCCCCGCTCACGTGGCCGCATGGGGTCAGGGACCGGGCCGGACCGCGCGACCCTCGCCATCGTCGGCCTTGTCTGCGCGATCGCGGGCTTCTTCCTGGCGGGGAATCTGGGGATCGTCCTCGGCCCGATCGCGGTGATCTGCGGCTGGCTGGCCATGGGCCGCAGGTGGGCGGGCTCGCGCCGGGTGATGGCCCTGGTGGCCCTGGTCCTGGGCGCGATAGACACGGTGGCGGCGGTTCTATGGACGTTCTTCTGAACCGGGGCTGACCAGGCTCGGCACCCCCGAAAGTGCCGCCACCTCCGCCCGCAGCGCCCGCACCTCCTCCGTCAGCGCCTCGATCGCCAGCGTCTGGCGCCGCTCCTCCACGTCGTCCTTCTCGAACCGGGCGATGAACCACGTGGCGATGTTCGCGGTGACGACACCGAGCAGGGCGATGCCGGAGAGCATCAGCCCTACGGCGATCATCCGGCCCAGCCCGGTGGTCGGGGCGTGGTCGCCGTAGCCCACGGTCGTCATCGTGGTGAAGGACCACCACACGGCGTCACCCAGCGTCCGGATGTTCCCGTTGGGTGAGTCCCGTTCGACGGAGAGGACCGCCAGCGAACCGAACATCAGCAGCCCGACGACCGCGCCGGCGACATACGTCGTGAGCTGGATCTGCGAGGCCATCCGCGCCCGGCGCCCGACGAGTATCAGCGTCGACACCATGCGCAAGAGCCGTAGCGGCTGCAATATCGGCAGCACCACCGCGCACAGGTCCATCCAGTGCGTCCGCACGAACCGCCGGCGGTCCCGGGACATCGCGAGCCGCATCAGATAGTCGACGGCGAACGCCCCCCACACCACCCACTCGACCCCCGTGCACACCGCCGTCAGCCGGTGCCCGGCGGTCGTGTCCACGATCGGCACGGCATAGGCCACGGCAAACGCAACGGCGAGCGCCAGCAGGGGCCGTTGGGTGAGCTGCTCCCAACGAGCTTGCGCCGATTGTTGCTTCATGCCCGCATCGTAGGGCGGCGGGATGCCTCTTAAAGGCGCCCCGAAGGGGCTTGCCTTTAGGGGCGCGGGGAACTGCGCGACCAGCCCCCACGCACCCGCAGGCAACCAACTACGCGTCCCCTCCAGCAACACCAGGGTCAGCCGAGGAGACATCCAGCAACTGGTACCGATCGATCGCCTGCTTCAACACAGACCGATCAACCTTCCCCTCCCGAGCCAACTCCGTCAGCACAGCCACCACAATCGACTCCGCGTCGATGTGGAAGAACCGCCGAGCAGCCCCCCGAGTGTCAGCGAACCCGAACCCGTCAGCCCCCAACGACTGATACGTGCCCGGCACCCACCGAGAGATCTGGTCAGGAACCGACCGCATCCAGTCGGAAACGGCCACGAACGGCCCCTCCGCCCCGCTCAACTTCCGCGTGACATAAGGAACCCGCTGCTCCTCCTCGGGATGCAGCAGATTGTGCCGCTCGACCTCCACCGCCTCGCGCCGCAGTTCGTTCCAGGAGGTCGCGGACCACACATCGGCCCGCACGTTCCACTCCTCGGCGAGGATCCGCTGCGCCTCGATCGCCCACGGCACAGCCACCCCGGACGCCATGATCTGCGCCGGCACCGTCCCCGAGGCACCCTGGCTGATCCGGTGAACGCCCTTGAGAATGCCCTCCACGTCCACATCGGAAGGCTCCGCCGGGTGCTGGATCGGCTCGTTGTAGACGGTGAGGTAGTAGAAGACGTCCTCGCCGTGCGGGTGTTCCGCGTCCGAGCCGTACATCCGCCGCAGCCCGTCCTGCACGATGTACGCGATCTCGTACGCGTACGCCGGGTCGTAGGCGACACAGCCCGGGTTGGTCGACGCCAGCAACTGCGAGTGCCCGTCCGCGTGTTGCAGACCCTCGCCGGTCAGAGTCGTACGTCCCGCGGTCGCGCCCAGCACGAAACCGCGCGCCAACTGGTCGGCCATCTGCCAGAACTGGTCACCGGTGCGCTGGAAACCGAACATCGAGTAGAAGACGTAGACCGGGATGAGCGGCTCGCCGTGTGTCGCGTACGCCGAACCCGCCGCGATCAGCGAAGCGGTGCAGCCCGCCTCCGAGATGCCGTCGTGCAGCATCTGCCCGGTCGGCGACTCCTTGTAGGCGAGCAGGAGTTCACGGTCCACCGACTCGTACTGCTGGCCCAGCGGGTTGTAGATCTTCGCGCTCGGGAAGAACGAGTCCATGCCGAACGTGCGGTACTCGTCCGGCGCGATCAGCACGAACCGCCTGCCGATCTCCTTGTCCCGCATCAGGTCCTTGAGCAGCCGTACGAACGCCATGGTGGTGGCGATCGACTGCTGGCCCGAACCCTTCTTCACACTCGCGTACGTCTTGTCCTCGGGCAGCGCCAGCGGCTTCGAGCGGACGACGCGCGTCGGGACGTAGCCGCCCAGCGCGTTGCGCCGGTCGTGCATGTACTGGATCTCCTCCGAGTTCCGGCCCGGGTGGAAGTACGGCGGCGCGCCGGACTCCAGCTCCTGGTCGGTGATCGGCAGGTGCAGCCGGTCGCGGAAGCCCTTGAGGTCGGCGACCGTCAGCTTCTTCATCTGGTGCGTGGCGTTGCGGCCCTCGAAGTTGGGGCCCAGCGTCCAGCCCTTGACCGTCTGGGCGAGGACGACGGTCGGCTGGCCCCGGTGCTCCTTGGCCGCCGCGAAGGCCGCGTACACCTTCTGGTGGTCGTGCCCGCCGCGCCCCAGGTGCAGGATCTGGTCGTCGGTCATGTTCTCGACCATCGCGCGCAGCCGGTGGTCGTGGCCGAAGAAGTGCTCGCGGATGTACGCGCCGGTCTCCGTGGCGTACGTCTGGAACTGGCCGTCCGGCGTGGTGTTGAGCTGGTTGACCAGCACACCGTCGCGGTCCTGGGCCAGCAGCGGGTCCCAGGTGCGGTCCCAGACCAGCTTGATGACGTTCCAGCCGGCGCCCCGGAACTGCGACTCCAGCTCCTGGATGATCTTGCCGTTGCCGCGCACCGGGCCGTCGAGCCGCTGGAGATTGCAGTTGACGACGAAGGTCAGGTTGTCCAGGCCCTCGCGCGCCGCGATCGACAGCTGGCCGAGCGACTCCGGCTCGTCCATCTCGCCGTCGCCGAGGAACGCCCATACGTGCGACCGCGACGTGTCCGCGATCCCGCGCGCCTCCATGTAGCGGTTCATCCGCGCCTGGAAGATCGCGCCGAGCGGGCCCAGGCCCATGGACACGGTCGGGAACTCCCAGAAGTCCGGCATCGACCGCGGGTGCGGGTACGAGGACAGTCCGTACGGCGCCTTCGACTTCTCCTGGCGGAACGCGTCCAGTTGCTGCTCGCTGAGCCGGTCCAGGAGGAACGCGCGGGCGTAGATGCCCGGCGAGGCGTGCCCCTGGAAGAAGATCTGGTCGCCGCCGTCGCCCTGGTCCTTGCCCCGGAAGAAGTGGTTGAAGCCCACGTCGTAGAGCGAGGCGGAGGAGGCGAACGTGGCGATGTGGCCGCCGACGCCGATGCCCGGCCGCTGGGCCCGGGACACCATCACCGCGGCGTTCCAGCGGGTCGCGTTCAGGATCTTGCGCTCGATCTCCTCGTTGCCGGGGAAGAACGGCTCGTCCTTGGTGGCGATCGTGTTGACGTAGTCCGTGCTGCGCATCTCGGGCACGGCCACGCGCTTCTCGCGGGCCCGCTCGATCAGCCGGAGCATCAGGTAGCGGGCCCGCTCACGGCCGCGCTGGTCCACGGCGGCGTCGAGCGAGTCGAGCCACTCCTGGGTCTCTTCGGGATCGAAGTCAGGAACCTGACTCGGAAGGCCGCCAATGATGATCGGATTGCGATCGGATCCGGAAGCCACGCTGTTCCTTACCTGTCAGAGGGAGCTGTGTGAGGGGGCTGTCTGAGGCCGATGAGGGCTTAATGGGGCTTATCGGCGCTGGATTTCCATGGGTCTGCACCGTTCCCCATGGTCTACCGCTGGACGGCAATCGTCATCTCTACCGTGAGGTAACCGTGACTCGTTTAGCAAAGTCATTCGAGTCGCGTACCCTCGGAGGGTTCTCAAACGTGCAAACCGGGCAGAACGCTGTGGTGTACGTCACCAGCGGCCGCGATAGCGTGCCTGGAGTTGCGGCGACACGGCCAGGATCGTCACCGTTTCGGCGTTCCGAATCGCCGGGTACTTGCGCGATCCGGCCCGTCCGTGTGGACTACGGCCAATGCTTCGCGCACGCGCGATGCTGGACATTCATCAAGACATGATCAGGAGGCAACCCGTGAGCGCGACCGCGGACCACGCGGAGGAGCGGACGAACCCTGCCGCAAGGCTGGGGTTCCAGCCCGAGCAGGTGGTCCAGGAGATCGGCTACGACGACGACGTAGACCAGGAACTCCGCGAGGCCATTGAAGAAGTCATCGGCAGCGACCTGGTGGACGAGGACTACGACGACGTCGCCGATGCCGTGGTGCTGTGGTTCCGCGACGAGGACGGCGACCTGACCGACGTGCTGGTGGACGCCATCTCGTACGTCGAGGAGGGTGGCTCGATCCTGCTGCTGACGCCGAAGACCGGCCGTGACGGCTACGTCGAGCCCAGCGACATCTCGGAAGCCGCCACGACCGCGGGCCTTTCCGCGGCCAAGAGCGTCAGCGTGGGCAAGGACTGGAGTGGCAGCCGGCTGGTGACGCCCAAGGCAGCCAAGTCCAAGAGGTAGTCCCCGGAGGTACCTCGATCGTTGAATCCCGGACGGGCTGGCCATGCCAGCCCGTCCGTCCGCATGCGGTGATCGCTGCGTAGGGTGGTGGCCCCAGGGTGCTATCACCCGAACAGCCCCACCGAAGGGATGCAGGACGAGATGGCGATCCAGGTCGGCGAAAAGGCCCCCGATTTCGAACTCAAGGACAACCACGGCGCCACCGTGAAGCTCTCCGACTTCCGCGGCGACAAGAACGTGGTGCTGCTCTTCTACCCCTTCGCCTTCACCGGCGTCTGCACCGGCGAACTCTGCTCCCTGCGCGACAACCTGCCGCAGTTCACGGACCGCGACACCCAGCTCCTCGCGGTCTCGAACGACTCCATCCACACCCTGCGCGTCTTCGCCGAGCAGGAGGGCCTGGAGTACCCGTTGCTCTCCGACTTCTGGCCGCACGGCAACACTTCGCGCGCGTACGGCGTCTTCGACGTGGACAAGGGCTGCGCCGTGCGCGGGACCTTCGTCATCGACAAGGAGGGCGTCGTGCGCTGGACGGTCGTCAACGGCCTGCCGGACGCGCGCGACCTCAACGAGTACGTGAAGGCGCTCGACAGCCTGTGATTGTTAGGTTCCAGAGCCTGCGAGGGTCGGGAACCCGTCACTAGGATCGAGACGTTGATCCGATACCGACGCACTACGGGGCATCCCCGCCCCTGGACACCAATGGAGGACTCGTGGGAGTCAGCCTCAGCAAGGGCGGCAACGTATCACTGACCAAGGAGGCCCCGGGCCTGACCGCGGTCATCGTCGGTCTGGGGTGGGACGTCCGCACCACCACCGGCACCGACTTCGACCTCGACGCCAGCGCACTGCTGCTGAACAGCGCGGGCAAGGTCGCCAGTGACGCGAACTTCGTCTTCTTCAACAACCTCAAGAGCCCCGACGGCTCCGTCGAGCACACCGGTGACAACACCACCGGTGAGGGCGAGGGCGACGACGAGGCGATCAAGGTGAACCTGGCGGCGGTCCCGGCCGACGTCGACAAGATCACCTTCCCGGTCTCGATCTACGACGCCGAGAACCGCCAGCAGTCCTTCGGCCAGGTCCGCAACGCGTTCATCCGCGTGGTGAACCAGGCCGGCGGCGCCGAGATCGCCCGCTACGACCTCTCCGAGGACGCCTCGACCGAGACCGCGATGGTCTTCGGCGAGCTGTACCGCAACGGCGCGGAGTGGAAGTTCCGCGCCATCGGCCAGGGCTACGCCTCGGGCCTGCGCGGCATCGCCCAGGACTTCGGCGTCAACGTCTGACATCCGGGCGTCTGCCGTACGAGCGTCCGACGTACGGGCGCCTGACGTACGGAGGCTTCACCGCCCGGGCGCCGCGCGGTTCGCGTGCGGCGCCCGGGGGGTCCCCCTCTGGGGGAGCGCAGGACAACCAAAGAAGCATCGCCTCGGGGAGGACCAGCACTATGGGCGTCACGCTCGCCAAGGGGGGCAATGTCTCCCTGTCCAAGGCCGCACCGAACCTCACGAACGTCCTGATCGGCCTCGGCTGGGACGCACGCTCCACCACCGGAGCCGACTTCGACCTCGACGCCAGCGCGCTGCTGTGCAACGGCGGCCGGGTGCTGGGCGACGAGTGGTTCATCTTCTACAACCAGCTCACCAGCCCGGACGGTTCGGTGGAGCACACCGGTGACAACCTCACCGGTGAGGGCGAGGGTGACGACGAGTCGATCCTGGTCGACCTCTCCAAGGTGCCGGTCAACGTCGACAAGATCGTCTTCCCCGTCTCCATCCATGACGCCGATGTCCGCGGCCAGACCTTCGGCCAGGTCAGCAACGCCTTCATCCGCGTCGTCAACCAGGCCGACGGCCAGGAGCTGGCCCGCTACGACCTCTCCGAGGACGCCTCCACCGAAACGGCCATGATCTTCGGCGAGCTGTACCGCTACCAGGGCGAGTGGAAGTTCAGGGCGGTCGGCCAGGGGTACGCGTCGGGACTGCGGGGCATCGCCATGGACTTCGGGGTCAACGTCTCGTAAAGGGCGTTATCCACACCGGCTGTCCCGGACGGCGGAGTCTCCCTCTAGACTCAGTGCTCGACGTCAAATTTTAAGTAAAGCCGAGTGCGGCGCGGGGGGAGACCCTCCCCCAGACTCCGTCTGGGGGAACCCCCAACACACGATTGGGTAGCCAGTGCTTCTGAAAACCTTCGGCTGGTCGTTCGCGGTCACCGCGCTCGGCCTTGTCGCAGCGGCGTTCTACGGGGGGTGGGAAGCCTTCGGCATCGTGGCGATCCTGGCCGTCCTGGAGATCTCGCTGTCCTTCGACAACGCGGTGGTCAACGCCGGGATCCTGAAGAAGATGTCCGCCTTCTGGCAGAAGATCTTCCTCACGGTCGGTGTCCTGATCGCCGTCTTCGGCATGCGGCTGGTGTTCCCCGTCGTCATCGTCGCCGTCACCGCCAAGATCGGCCCGATCGACGCGGTCGACCTCGCGCTCAACAACAAGGACCACTACCAGCAGCTGGTCACCGACGCCCACCCGGCGATCGCGGCCTTCGGCGGCATGTTCCTGCTGATGATCTTCCTCGACTTCATCTTCGAGGACCGGGACATCCAGTGGCTGCGCTGGATCGAGCGCCCGCTCGCCAAGCTCGGCAAGGTCGACATGCTGTCGGTCTGCATCGCGCTGATCGTCCTGCTGATCACCTCGTTCACCTTCGCGGCCCACGCCCACCAGCACGGTGGCGCGCACACCGACAAGGCGCAGACGGTCCTGATCGCCGGTATCTCCGGTCTGATCACGTACATGATCGTCGGCGGACTCTCCGGCTACTTCGAGGACAAGCTCGAAGAAGAGGAGGAGCGGGAGCACGAGGAGGAGGAAGAGGCCGCGCGCACCGGCAAGCAGCGCTCGGCGGTCGTCCTCGCCGGCCAGGCAGCCTTCTTCATGTTCCTGTACCTGGAAGTCCTCGACGCCTCCTTCTCCTTCGACGGCGTGATCGGCGCCTTCGCCATCACCAACGACATCGTCCTCATGGCCCTCGGGTTGGGCATCGGCGCGATGTACGTCCGTTCCCTGACGGTGTACCTGGTCCGCCAGGGCACCCTGGACGACTACGTCTACCTGGAGCACGGCGCGCACTACGCGATCGGCGCCCTGGCCGTGATCCTCATGGTCACCATCCAGTACCAGATCAACGAGGTCATCACCGGCCTGGTCGGCGTCATCCTGATCGGCTGGTCCTTCTGGTCCTCGGTCCGCCGGAACAAGGCCCTCGCGGAAGCCGAGGGAAAAGCAGGCTCGGACGAGAAGACTGAGGTCCCGTCCGGGGTGTGACAAGCTCCCCGGTAAGGGAACGCTTCTGTTCGGGGCGGCCGTCGAGGACATGTCCTCTGCCAGGCCGCCCCGACGGCTTTGTCATACGCAGTGTGGATGCGAACGTGGGGGCGGGAATGGGCTTCTTCGACGGAATCTGGCGGCGCGAGGCCGACTTCGACTCGGGCAGCGCGGCCAGCAACGCGATCGAACTGACCAAACGGCACCACCAGGTCTCGCTCACCAAGCAGGGCGCGGCCACCGGCAACCTCCGCGTCAACCTCACCTGGCGGATGCGGACCTCCGACATAGGCGGCCTCCAGCGGGACAGCCTGCTCAGGCACCCCTTCAAGGCGTTGAAGCCCCCGGAGGTCATGGGCCACAGCCAGAGCATGGTCAACGTCGACCTGGACCTGGGCTGCCTCTACGAGCTGATGGACGGCACCAAGGGCGTGGTCCAGCCCCTCGGCGGCCTCCTGGGAGACGTCAACTCACCGCCGTACGTGAAGCTCAGCGGCGACGACCGCTTCGGCTCCGCGTCCGGCGAGACGATGTACGTCAACCTCGACCACCGCGACCAGATCAAGCGCCTCCTGGTCTTCGTCTACATCTACGACCAGACCCCGGCCTTCGACCGCACCCACGCCATCGTCACCCTCTACCCCAGCAACGGCCCCCGCATCGAAATAGGCCTCGACGAACGCCACCCCCAGGCCCGCTCCTGCGCGGTGGTGATGATCGAGAACGTCAAGGGCGAGCTGGTCGTCCGCCGGGAAGTGAAGTTCGTCTACGGCTTCCAGGCGGAGCTGGACCGGTTGTACGGGTGGGGCTTGCAATGGGGGCGGGGCTACAAGACAAAGGTCGAGCGCTAGTTTTTTTAGGGGCGCGGGGCAGTGTCGATATGCGGCTCCGCCGCGGGGCGCGCCCAGCCCCCACCGGCGCGCACCAAACGAACTACCGACCCACCCTCAGATGAACTGCGGCCCCTGCGGCGGCAAACGGAAGTTCGGGTCCGGCGCAGTAGCAACGGGCACCGGCTGCGGATACCCATACGCAGGCTGAGTCACGGGCTCCTCGGACTGGGGGTACCCATACGCCGGCTGCACCGGAACCGCCGGAGGCAACGGCTGCGAAATCTCCGGAACGGCACTCGCAGTGCCCCCCTCCGACTCGTCCACCGTGATCCCGAAGTCCATCGCCAGCCCACGCAACCCGTTCGCGTACCCCTCACCCAGCGCCCGGAACTTCCACCCGTCACCCCGCCGGTACAGTTCCCCGCAGATCAGCGCGGTCTCCTCGCCGGTCTCCGGCTTGATGTCGAAATACAGCAGCGGCTCACCCTCGGCGACGGCGGCGTCGTACAGCAGGATGCGCAGCCCCTGTACGTGGTCGAAGGTGACCTCGTCCGCCGAAGCGACCACGAGAATCCGGCTGACTTCGGGCTCGACACCGGCGAGATCTGTCTGGATTGTGTCGGTGGGGCCCTCCGCGACACGCTTCTTGCCGAGCCACCAGACCTTCCCGGAGGGGTGCCGGGGCTGGTTGTAGAAGACGAAGTCCTCGTCGGAACGCACCTGACCGGCGGGGCCGAGGAGCAGCGCGGAGGCATCCACGTCCGGGACCCCCTGCCCGGGAGTCCAGCGCAGCACGGCACGTACCGTGGTGGCTTCCAGCGGGACGTTCGACCCCTTCAGCATCGCGTGCGTCATGCGGTCATCCTGCCCTCTCGGTCCTGGTCACGACAACGTGGGGGTTCGGACACCGACACGGCCGAGTTACCTGAAGTTCATGCCCGGCGGGAACCCCTGACATGGGTTTGTACGTACTATTACCGGCCACCTATCGAAAACAATCACGAACCACAACGGCACCACGGGGGAGCTTTATGCGTCATTTCGGGCACATTGCCCCTGAGGTACGGCAGCGTCTCTTCTTCCAGGAGCCGTGCGAGTTCGACGCGGACTCCCCGGCCCGGCTGCTCGCCGCGGCCCTGGGCGCCACGCTCTACAGCCCGGCCACCCGCCCCCGCCTCGCCGACGACATCGTCAAGCTGGCGGGACGCGGCGTCGTGTCGATGGTGCTGTGCCTGGAGGACTCGATCGGCGACGAGGACGTACCGGCCGCCGAGGAGAACCTGGTCCAGCAGTTCACCGAGCTGGCCGCCCGCCCGGACACCGAGCTGCCGTTGCTGTTCGTCCGGGTCCGCGTGCCCGAGCAGATCCCCGATCTCGTACGTCGCATGGGCCCGGCCGTAGAACTGCTCTCCGGCTTCGTGATGCCGAAGTTCACCGAGGAGAGCGGCACGCCCTTCCTGGAGGCGCTGGCCGCCGCGGAGGCGGCGAGCGGTCACCGGCTGTTCGGCATGCCGGTCCTGGAGTCGCCGGAGCTGCTGTACCGCGAGTCGCGCGTCGAGACCCTGGAGGGCATCTCCCGCGCGGTCGACAAGTACCGCGACCGCGTCCTCGCCCTGCGCCTCGGCGTGACGGACTTCTGCTCCTCCTACGGCCTGCGCCGGGCCTCCGACATGACGGCCTACGACGTCCAGATCGTCGCCAACGTGATCGGTGACGTGGTGAACATGCTGGGCCGCGCCGACGGCACCGGCTTCACGGTGACCGGCCCGGTGTGGGAGTACTTCCGGGTCCAGGAGCGCATGTTCAAGCCGCAGCTGCGCCGCAGCCCCTTCCTGGAGGGCCAGGCGGAGGAGCTGCGCGAGGCGCTGATCGAGCACGCCATGGACGGCCTGCTGCGCGAGATCGCCCTCGACCAGGCCAACGGGCTGCTGGGCAAGACCTGCATCCACCCCACCCACGTGCTGCCCGTGCACGCGCTGTCCGTGGTCAGCCACGAGGAGTTCTGCGACGCGCAGGACATCCTGCGGCCGGAGCGGGGCGGCGGGGGCGTGCTGCGCTCGGCGTACACGAACAAGATGAACGAGGTGAAGCCGCACCGCGCCTGGGCCGAGCGGACGATGCTGCGCGCCGAGATCTTCGGGGTCGCACGCGAGGACGTCGGCTTCGTGGAGCTGCTCGCCGCCGGAATCCCCGGCTGAATCGCAAGGGACGTATGAACAAGGCAGTGAACGACCGGGTCTGGTCGGGCGGTAACGGTGTCTGGTCGGGCAGTTGGGTCGCGGAGCGGCTCGGGGTCGAACTGCTCGGCGACCCCGAGCTGACCGACCTCCTGGGCCTGGCCCTCCGCCGCAACCCCAAGCGGGCCCACCTGCTCGTGTCGAACGTACTCGGCAAGCACGTCCCCCAGTCCCCGTCGGTCGTCTACGGCTACGGCTTCACCCTGGGCCGCAGAGTCCGCGACCTCCTCGGCCCCGACGAGTCCGCCCGGGCGGTGGTCCTCGGCTACGCGGAAACCGCGACAGGCCTGGGCCACGCGGTGGCGGACGGCATCGCCCTCGCCCCCTACCTCCACTCCACCCGCCGCCCCGTCGCCGGCGTCGCCACGGCGGGCGGCTTCGAGGAGTCCCACTCCCACGCGACCTCCCACCTCCTCCTCCCCGAGAACCCCGAACTCCTCTCGGGCGAGGGCCCGTTGGTCCTGGTCGACGACGAGTTCTCCACCGGCAACACGGTCCTGAACACGATCCGCGACCTGCACGAGCGCTATCCGCGGGACCGGTACGTGGTGGTCGCCCTGGTCGACATGCGTTCCGCTGCCGACGCCGGCCGCCTGGACGAGTTCGCGGCGGAGATAGGCGCGAGGGTGGACCTGGTGGCGGCGGCATCGGGGACGGTGCGGTTGCCCGCAGGGGTGCTGGAGAAGGGGCAGGAGTTGGTGGCGAGGTACGAGACAGGGGGTGCGGGGGCAGGTGGTTCGTCGTCTGCTGCGCCGTCTGGGCTGGTCGCGCAGTTC
>NZ_JBXVPZ010000053.1:0-33264 GCF_057961495.1 Streptomyces sp. P5F9
GGGGAGGGGAGCGGTTGTACGGCGAGCGGGGTGCGGAAGGCCGGCAGGAGGCTGCCCGGGAGGACGCCGGTCACCTGCGGTTCTGTGTCCCCCTGCGGACCTGGTCGATGAAGACGGCGGCGACCAGTACGGCGCCGACGGCGAAGGTCTGCCAGAACGGTTCGACGCCGAGGATGACGAACCCGCTCTGCAGGGTCACCGGGACGAGGATTCCGATCATGGTGCCGAAGATCGTGGCCACTCCGCCGAAGAGGCTGGTACCGCCGAGGACGGCGCCCGCGATCGTGGTGAGGTTGTCACCGGTGTGGCCCGCGATGGTGGTCGTGGAGAACTGGGCGAGGCTCATCGCCCCCGCGACTCCGGCCAGCGCACCGCTCACGGCATAGATGGAGATCAGGTGGCGGCGTACCGGAACGCCCGACCTGAGCGCGCCCTCCGGGTTGGAACCGATGGCCTTGGTGCGGATCCCGTAGACGGTCTGCCAGAGCACCAGTCCCGCGACCGCCGCGACCGCCAGGGCGATGAGGACGAGCACCGGGATGCCCGCGATGTTCTGGTAGCCGATCTTGTTGGTCATCACCGAGGGCACCGAACGGATGTCGAGGCCGTTGCTGATGATCTGGGCCGCTCCGATGGCCATGCCGAGGGTGCCCAGCGTCGCGATCAGCGCGGGTACCCGCAGGTAGGTGATGACGATCCCGTTGACCAGGCCCCAGAAGGCGCTGGCGACGACGCACACCACCACGCCGACGCCGACGGCGCCCCATCCCGCGTTCATGCCGCCCATGGAGTCCATCACCTTCGCGGACACCACGGTGCCGAAGACCAGGACCGACCCGATGGAGAGGTCGATTCCGCCCGTCGTCAGCACGAATGTCTGGCCGACGGCGGCGACACCGATCACGGCGGCCGACAGGGCGATGGAGCGGAAGTTGTACGTACCGAGGAAGGTGTCGGGCCGCAGCGCTGAGAAGAGAACAAGGATGAGCAGCAGGATCACGAGCATGCCCATGCTGGGCCGTCCCAGCACGGCTCGCAGGAGGCGCGGGGCGCCGGCGCCAGCTGTCCCGGTGCTCTTGGCGATCGTGTCGCCCACTGACTGGTCGTTGCGGAGCAGGGTCATGAGGTCACCTCGGTGGACGTGCCGCTCGTCATTTCCCTGACGAGGTCGGCGATCGTGGCCTCACCGCGGCGGAACGTCGCGACGCGGGCGCCGAGGCGCAGGACCTGGATGGAGTCGGCGACTTCCAGTACGTCCGTCATGTTGTGGCTGATGAGGATGACGCCGATGCCGCTATCGGCGACCCTGCGGATCAGTTCGAGCACGCTCTTGGTCTGGGCGACGCCCAGCGCGGCGGTCGGCTCGTCCATCATCACCAGGTGAGAGGCCCACATCGCCGCGCGGGCGATGGCGACACTTTGCTGCTGGCCGCCGGACAGGGCCGCGACACGTCCCTTGTGGTCCTTGATCCGCACGTTCAGATCGTCGAAGACCTCCGCCGTACGCTCACGCATCCGGCCCCGGTCCACGACGCCGAACCTGCCGAGGGCGCCGGAGCGGCGCAGTTCGCGGCCCATGAAAACGTTCTCGTACGGGGTCAGGTCGCCGGCCAGCGCCAGGTCCTGGTAGACGGTCTCGATGCCGTAGGCCCGGACATCCTGCGGTGATCCCGGGCTGACAGTCTTCCCGTCGATCAGGAGCTCCCCCTCGTCCGCGGTGTAGACGCCGGACAGCACTTTGACCAGCGAACTCTTTCCGGCGCCGTTGTCGCCGATGAGCGCGGTGACCTCACCAGCTCGCGCCTCGAAGTCGGCGGCGCGCAGGGCCTGGACATGGCCGAAGGACTTGCGGACACCCCTCGCCTCCACCACGGGAGCGCGGGTGGCCGTCTTGACGGTCTCATTCATGACAATCCACCCCAAGGGTGACGTTGAGCGATCGGGCTGCGCGGCGCGAACACTCGGTCGGGGAACTCCATCGGCCCTCTCCCGCTGCTGATGACGGCTCGTACATGTTCACGCCGTAAATGCCGCGTTACGGCCGTATGGCGTGGGGTGTGAGTATCAGACTCCCGGCCCGCCCAGACGTCAAGTAGACTGCCCATATGGGCGGAGGTCGGAGTGACCGGGCCTCGCCGGAGTGTTCACGGAGGGGAATTCCATGGGTCCAGCCGAACTCCAGCGCGCCACGACGGTCGCGCGCCGGTACTACCTGGAGGACAAGGCCAAGAAGGAGATCGCCGACGAGCTCGGCATCTCCCGCTACAAGGTCGCGCGCATCCTCGACCAGTGCCGGGAGCAGGGCATCGTACGCATCGAGATCGGCGTACCCACCGCAGTGGACAGCGAGCTGTCCGAGCAGTTGCGTGTCGCGTTCGGGCTCCAGCACGCACTGGTGGTCAAGGTGACGGCTCCGGACGTGCTGACACTGCGCCGGGAACTGGGCACCGCCGCCGCCGAGTTGCTCACCGAGATCGTCACCGAGGACGATATCCTCGGGGTGAGCTGGGGGCGCACACTCGACACCATGGCGGGAGCGCTCAGCAGCCTGGCACCGTGCAGCATCGTGCAGATGACCGGTGTCACCGGGGCGGTCGGCGCCAACACCGTTGATCTCGTAAGGCAGTTGGCCGCCGTCTCCCGCGGCCCCGCCTATCCGATCTACGCGCCGCTCGTGGTGTCCGACGCCGGTACGGCCAGGGCGCTATACCAGCAGCCGGGCATCGCCGCCGCCACCTCACGGTTCCCGTCCATCACCAAGGCAGCGGTGGCGATCGGCAGTTGGGACCCGGAGGGCTCGCAGTTCTACGGGGCAATGCCACCCGCGATGCTCGCCTCCCTGTCCACCACGGACATCGCGGCGGAGGTCTGCTCGATCCTGCTCGCCGAGGACGGCACGCCCACGGAAGGGAGCGTCGGCCAGCTGACGATCGGCATCGACGCCGAGCAACTGCGCCGGATCCCGGAGGTCATCGCCGTGGCCGGCGGCGCGTCCAAGGCGCGGGCCATCCACAGTGTGCTGCGTGGCGGACTAGCCAACTCCGTGATCACCGACGAGGGCGCGGCGCGGCTACTCCTGGATTCGCATGCGCGAATCAACGGATAGCCACCACCCATGCAAGAGCGACGGCCTCCGTCGGTTTTTCCACGTTCTGCGCATGCGGGATGCGACCGGAATGGGCGCCCTCCACATCCCGGGGCGGCGGTGCCCTCCCGAACGCCATGCAAATCCGCCCGGCGCCTGCCGAGACACGCAGAGCCATGGAAGCTACGGCTTCGCCGCGCTTCTACACCCTGATGGCTCACTGATCGAGCGCGGCAGCCTCTACATGGCCTCTTCGTCCGAAGCAACTGAGGTGAGGGCAGCGCCTTGGGGTGGTGTGGCTCTTCTGCGCTAATGGTCAACGCAGACGTCCGCGCTCGTTCGCCGGTGTCAGTCGGCGTTGTCACGCAGTTGGACACTCAGTCGGTGCGGCTTTTTCTGCCTCGTGTCTCCGAAGTGGACAGCAAGGCGTCCAAAGCCGCTCGGGCGTCGGCAATTCGGCGGCGCCATTCTCCGCCTCGCAGGGCCGCAGTGCCCCACTCGACCACCGGTTCGGTCCTGGCCGCGCAGTAGCCGTAGACCTGGTGGGCCATCTGGTCAGTGAGGAGTTCGTCGTAGTGGAACGTCCCCTCGAATGCTGCCCAGACCACCGCCCGCCTGTCTGCGCAGACACGCCGAAGTACTGCTCGCGTGTATTCGCGCAGATCGAGCGAGACGTCGTCGAAGTCGATGTCGTACGACATCACACCGAGCCGGTCGATGGCTTCCGGATACTTCAGCAGAGGGAACGGCAGGAAGGCGTCAGGGACCATCCCAGCGAGGTGAAAAGCCTCCTCCAGCAATGGGGTATTGCCAGAGCCGATGACGAACACGTTCACTGAGACCGGACCTCGCCAGCACGGCAAGTCACGTACCTTACCCGCCATCGTCCTTCCCCCTCCTCCGACCGCCTGCCAGGTGTGCACTGTCGTCACCACGCCAGTTACCAGCGGTGTTGACCGGACCCGGCGCCATCATTGCCGGCGTGATCACTGCCGACCACTGGATGCCGACGGCCTGACCGCCGGACGGGAGTACGGAGCGAGTGTTGAGGGTCAGCCGCACGCCGTGGTGTGCTCGGCCAGGGCGGCTTCCAAGTCCGGCGCCGCGACCGGGGCGGCGCCGCCCGTCAGAAGGCGCGCCCCGATTCCCAGCAGCGCGGCCGTCACCAGCGTGCCGGCCATCGGCAGACCCGTGTGCTCACCTCCGAGGCCGACCAGCGGCGAGACCAGCGCGCCGAGCCCGAACTGGAGGGCGCCCATCACGGCGGCCGCCGTCCCGGCCGCGTACGGGGCACGTCCGACGGCCAGCGCCGAGGCGTTGCCCAGGACGAACGTGAGCGAGCAGGTTAGCCCGAACAGGGCTGGCAGGACCGCCACGGCGGGCAGTTCGGCCGCCAGCAGCGCCAGCAGAAGGGCGGAGAGGAACAGCACGGCGGTCTGCCCGGCCCGCAGCAGCGCGTCCGTGCTGAAGCGGCCCACGACGCGGGCGTTGACCAGCCCGGAGAGGGCCATACCGCAGGCGTTGACCGCGAAGTCCAATGTGTATGCGCTGGTGGACAGGCCGAGGACGTTCTCGATGACGAAGGGCGAGGCCGAGATGTAGCCCATCAGACCTGCGAAGCCGAACGCGAAGGCGAAGGTGTGGCCGACGTAGCCGCGGTCGGCGAAGAGCCGCCGCATGACGCGGCCCGTCTCGGCGAGGCCACCGGCGTGCCGCCATTCTTTCGGCAGCGACTCGGGGACCACGAAGAGCGAGCCGAGCAGCATCAGCAGGGATATTCCCGACAACACCCAGAACACACCGCGCCATCCCGCCGTACCGGCCACCGTCGCGCCCGCCAGCGGGGCGACGACGGGTGCGACGCCGCCGATGCTGGCGAGCAGCGAGAAGACCTTTGCCGCGGCCGGTCCCGAGGTACGGTCCGCGGTGACGGCGCGGCCGATGACGATGCCCGCCGAGCCCGCGAAGCCCTGGACGAAGCGCATCACGACGAGCAGCCAGATGTTCGGGGCTACGGCGCACAGGGCGCCAGCCACGGTGACCGCGGCGGTGGCGACGAGGAGCGGGCCGCGGCGCCCGTAACGGTCGGACAGCGGGCCGATCACGAGCTGGCCTACCGCGAGGCCGACCAGGAAGGTAGTCAGCGTCAACTGCACACTGGAGGCGCCGGTGTGCAGATCGGCGGCGAGGTCGGTGAAGGACGGCAGGTACATGTCCGTGGCGAATGGAGCCACGGCGGACAGCAGCGCGAGGACCCCCAGAAGCGGTCCAGACACGCCGGTCCTGGTAGGGGTGGCAGGGGTTTGGGACACGGGGTTCTCCAGCGGCGGTCAGGCGCGTGGCGGTTCGGCGGGGCGGACCCATGGGCACAGGGCCCATACGGCATGGGGCACACGTACGCCGGTCTGGCTGGGCGCACGAGCGATGTGCTTATGGATACATAAAGGAACTTGTATGGACTCACGAGCCGCCATGTCCGCCTCCGGAAAATTCGCCCCCGGCCCGGCGAGAGACCGCTCGCACCGCGCTGCGCGCGGGTGCCCGTGGCGCGGAGTCGATCCGCTCCCGGCGTCCGAGGCGGACATGATGCGCGTCGTCCGTGAGCCGGGGTGAGCCCCCGGCCGCCTCGCGACCGAGATGCACATGGAGCCCGGCTATGTCGGTACGGTGCCGCGGCTCGCCGAGCAGGACACGATCAGCCGCGAGAGCGACCCGGTGGACCGGCGGGCCCCGCGTCCTGCCGACGCCCCCAGCCATCGAGAACGCCCAGCGCAGCGAGGACACGTGGGCCCGCAAACTCAACGAGGTACTGAACGACCTCGACCCGAACCAGGCCCAGACCCTGCTGCAAGCCCTGGCCAGCACTGCGCGCACGGGAGGCCGCCTTTCGGACGCGCCACAGTGCCCCGCACACGGCCTCCACGTAACCCGTCCGGCCTCCACTCGTCAGGCCGGGGCGATCATCCCGGCCGACAGGTCGATGTCGGCCCCGCACAGGCCCGGCATCGCAAGCATCGCCACCAGCGCCTGCGCGACCTCGTGTTCCTCGACGAGCCGGCCCAGGGCGGCCCGGGAGGCGAAGTCACGTTCCGCCTCGGCCACGGTGCAGCCGGTCAGTTCGGCCGTGAGCTTGAAGTTGCGGTCCATGCGCGGGCCCCGAACCGGGCCCGGGGAAAGGGAGTTGACCGCAATCCCGTGCGGCCCGACCTCCCCGGCGAGGGTCCGGGTCAGGCCCAGCAGCGCCATCTTGGAGGCGGTGTACGGGGTGCGGTTGAGCAGCGGGCGCTTGCCGCTGACCGAGGCCACGTTGACGACGTCACCGCGTCCGGCCGCGAGCATCGGCGGCAGGAAGGCCCGGCACATCAGATAGACGCCCCGGACGTTGGCGGCGAACACGTCGTCCCACTCGTCCGGCTCGATGTCGACCAACGGCCTTACGGGACCGGCGACTCCGGCGTTGTTGACCAGCAACGACACGTCCTCGTCGGCGAGTTCGGCGGCGAGCGCGTCGACGGCCGAAGGGTCGGAGACGTCGCAGGAGGCCGTACGGGCTTGTCCGCCGTCCTTGACCACACGTGCCGCAGCGTCCGCGAGCGCCGTCTCGTTGCGGCCGACCAGGATCACCCGGGCCCCGGCGTCCGCGAGGGCCAGCGCGACGGCACGCCCGAGCGGTCCCCCGCCGCCGGTGATCAGTGCCGTACGACCGTCCAGGGTCACGCGGTGTTCCAGGGCAGTTCGTCGCCCGCGGCCCTCGCGGCCCGTACGTCGCCGGAGCGTGCGTGGCCCTCGAACAGCTCGACGCGGGCCGCCCGTCCGCACAGCCGGCCGAGCAGCGCCTGGGAGTCGGTGTCGGTGACCTCCTGGTAGGTCACGGTCTTGAGGTACTTCCCCACCCACAGGCCGCCGGTGTAGCGCGCGGCACCACGTGTGGGCAGCACATGGTTCGTGCCGATGACCTTGTCGCCGAACGACACACACGTGCCCTCGCCGAGGAACAGGGCGCCGTACTGGGTCATCCGCTCCAGAGCGAGGCGGGGTTCGGCGGTCAGGACCTCGACGTGCTCGAAGGCGAACTCGTCGGCGAGCGCGTACAGCTCGTCGAGGCTGTCGACGACATGCACCTGACCGTGGTCGCGCCAGGCGGGCTCGGCGAAGTCGCGGGTGGGCATGCCGGGCAGCAGGCGTTCGACCTCGGCGATCGTCTTCTCGGCGACCTCGCGGGAGGTGGTGATGAGGACGGCCGGGGAGTCCGGACCGTGCTCGGCCTGCGAGAGCAGGTCCACGGCGCAGGTGAAGGGATCGGCGTCCGCGTCGGCGAGGACGAGGATCTCGGTCGGCCCGGCGAACAGGTCGATGCCGATCTCGCCGAAGAGCTGCCGCTTGGCCTCGGCGACGTAGGCGTTGCCGGGTCCGGCAATGAGGTTCACCGGCTGCATGGAGTCAGTCCCGACGGACATGGCGGCCACCGCCTGCACTCCGCCGAGCAGCCAGATCTCGTCGGCGCCGGCGAGATGTGCGGCGGCGACGGTGGCGGCCGGGATCTCGCCGTGGATGGGCGGCGTGCAGGCGACGACCCGCGGTACGCCGGCGACCTTGGCGGTGACGATGGTCATGTGGGCGGAGGCGGTGAGCGGGTAACGGCCACCCGGGATGTAGGCGCCCGCCGCCTGCACGGGGATGTGCTTCTGCCCCAGGCGCACCCCCGGCAGGGTCTCCACCTCGAACTCGCCCATCGAGTCCAGCTGACGGCGGGCGAAGTTCCGTACCTGCTCCTGGACGAAACGGATGTCGTCGATGACCTGCTGCGGCACCGACGCGACGATCCGCTCGACCTCCTCGGCGGAGAGCCGGAAGGAGTCGGGGCTCCAGTTGTCGAACTTCTCGGAGTACTCGCGCACGGCGGCGTCTCCCCGCTCGCGGATGTCCGCGATGACGCCGGTCACGGTCTCGCGCACCTGGTCGAGGGAGGCGGCGACCTCCGCCTTGGGTACGGCGCTCTTCAGGATCGTTGCCACAACTGCGGCCTCTCTCATGCGGGTTGGGTGTTCTGCTCAGACCGGGGGTGCTTCGAAGAGCACGTCGGGGTCGTTGAACTGCTCCTTGGCGACCGACTCGCTCATCGGGTCGGCGGTGCCCCACTGGTCCTGGGTGATCGGGTCGTCGACGTCATGGCGGCCGGGATGCCACAGGTCCTCTTCGAGGACGGCGAGTTCGGTGGTGTACTCGACGGTGTTGCCGTGCGGGTCGTGGAAGTAGGAGAAGGTGTTGTCGCCCGCGAGATGCCGGCCGGGCCCCCAGGTGAGCCGGGTGCCGGCGCGCAGTGCCCGCCCGGTGCCGCGCATGTACTCCTCGACCCCGCGCATCTCGAACGAGGCGTGGTGCAGGGACACATGGGGTCCGCGGGCGATCGCGAAGGAGTGGTGGAGCGGGCTGCACCGCAGGAAGTACATGAGGTCGCCCATGTGCGTCGAGTACAGGGTGTCGGTGAGCCGGAAGCCGAGGTGGTGGACGTAGAAGTCCCGCAGCCCTTCCGGGTTCTGGGAGTTGACCACGCAGTGCGAGAGCCGGACCGGGATCGCCTCGCGCTCCTCGATCTTCCGGTGGGTGCGGGTGGCGACGTCCGCGGAGACCTCGACGACCCGCCCGTCCGGGTCGAAGAACCGGAAGCCGTAACCCCCGCCCGGGGTGTCCAACACACCTGGTTCCCCGAGGAGTTGGATCCCGGCCCGGCCGAGCCGTACATGCAGCTCGTCCACCGCGGCCGGTGAGACGGCGCCGAAGGCGACCAGGTCCATCCGCTTCCGCTCGTCCTCGCGGATCCGGACGATGTACTGCTCGGGGCTGCCCTCGGCGGCGAAGAAGGCGACACCGCTGTCGCCTGCGACCTCGGTGAGGCCCCAGGTGGTGCCGTAGAAGGCGCGCTGGCGGGCGAAGTCCGGTACGGCCAGGTCGACATGGCGCAGATGGGTGATGGGCTGGAAGCTCATGCGTGGCTCCTGACAGTGTTGCGCTGGTGACCCAGGCCGGTGATCTCCGACTCGACGACGTCGCCGGGCTGCAGGAAGACGCCCCAGTGCGCGCCGTTGCCGGCCGGCGAGCCGGTGAGCAGCAGGTCGCCGGGGCGCAGGGTGGTGGTCGTGGAGACGTACGCGATGAGCCGCGGGATGTCGAAGATCATGTCCTTCGTGGACTCGTCCTGGCGGACAACTCCGTTGTGGCGCAGGGTGATCCGCAGATCCCCGGGGTCGCCGACGAACGCGGCCGGTACCAGGAAGGGCCCGGTCGGCAGGAAGGTGTCGGCGTTCTTGGCGGTGAACCAGTCGGTACCGATGGCCTTCAGGTCGGGCCGGTAGAGGCGGTCGCGGGTGGTGAGGTCGTTGCAGATCGTGTATCCGGCGACGTGCTCCATGGCCTGCTCGGCCGGGATGTTCTTGCCCGACTTGCCGATGACGAGGGCGAGTTCGAGTTCCCAGTCGTGCTGTTCGCCGAGCGCGGGGAGCACGATGTCGTCGTAGGGGCCGCTGATGGCGCGCGGGGAGCCGAGGAAGATGTACGGCACTCCGTTGCGGGCGCGCTCGTCCATCATCAACTCGGCGTCGGCGCGGGCCTCTTCGGGGGTGGCGCCGTGCACGCTCTCCTTCTCGGCGGCGACCAGGTCGACCACGTGCTTGCGGTAGTTGGCGCCGCTCTGCAGGATCTGACCGGGCTCGATCGGGGTCAGGACGCGCAGCGCGGCCAGCTCGTACCAGGTGCCGTCGGCGGACACCGCGAGCTCGACGAGTCGGGCCAACCAGTCGTCCCAGTCCTCCACTAGCGCGCGCACGGACGGCACGAGATCGGACAGGTTGCACACGCGTCGGCCTGTGACCAGCCCGGGGAACGAGCCGGAGTCTCCGTTCGCGAAAGTACCGAGCGCGAAGGGGCCTGCATGGCTGGGGAGTCGGTCTGGCACGGGCTCTCTCTCCTCAGAGGAAGTCGGATGCCACTGACGCTAGGCAGCCCAGGGACCCGGCGGAAATACCGATCCGCGATGCCTGGCATCACTGCACTGCAAGCCGCCGGAAAGCCGGTGATCGACGGCCCATCGTCGTACGGGATGGATGACGTCCCCCTTGCCGATGCCTCGATCCGTTGACGGTGCATCCACCGCCCGAGCAGGGTCGGAGCTCCAACGGACCGGCAGCAGGTGAGCCGCGAAGGCACGCGACACCGGCCATGCCCCGGCAGTGCCACGTCTACACGGCATACTCCGGAGGCGACCCGAACTTCGAATGAAAGGCGTACGTGTGATCGTCGAGCACGCCGAGCTGGCGGTCACAGCCGGCCGTGAGGCGGAATTCGAGGCGGCCTTCGGGGAGGCCCGCAAAGTCCTCGCCGAGGCGGCCGGCTTCCGCTGGACGGAGCTGCTGCGCTGCGAGGAGCGGCCCGAGGCCTATCTGCTGCTGGTCGGCTGGCACTCGGTCGAGGCCCACACGGTGGGCTTCCGCGAGTCGGAGCGCTTTCAGCGTTGGCGTGCCCTCGTCGGTCCGTTCTTCGCCAAGCCGCCGACCGTCGAGCACTACCGAGAGCTCGGCGACCACTTCGCCGACTGATCTGCCCCTCCCCTTTTCTACGTTCGCAAGGATCGCCAATGCCCGTACAAAAGGTGCTCGTCGTCGGCGGCGGCATCACCGGAAGCGTGCTGTCCCTCGCGCTCGCCCAGCGGGGCGCGGAGGTCGAGCTCGTCGAGATTTCACCCCAGTGGTTCGGGGTCGGCCACGGCATCACCGTCCAGGGCAACGCGCTCAAGGCGCTGCGCTCCGTGGGCGTACTGGACCGGGTCCTGGCCCGTGCCGTGCCGTTCGACCGGATGCGGCTTCGCCGCGCGGACGGCGAGCTGATCACCGAACTGGCCACGCCGCACACCGGCGGTGAGGACCTGCCGTCCACAGTGGGCGCACTGCGCTCGGACCTGCAGGACGCCCTGTGCGACGCGGTGTACTCGCATGGCGTGCAGGTGCGGCTCGGACTGAGCGTCGCCTCGCTCGACCAGGCCCCGGGCCACGTGGACGTGACCTTCACCGACGGCTCGGCCGCCCGCTACGACCTCGTTGTGGGCGCCGACGGCATCAACTCTCAGATGCGCGCGATGATCGGCATCACCACCAAGCCGGAACCGGTCGGCATGTCGATCTTCCGCGTGGTCGCCGACCGACCCGCCGAGATGGACTGCGCGGAGGTGTACTACGGCGGCCCCCGCTACAAGGCCGGGTACAGCCCGATCTCGGCCGACGAGTGCTACGCGTACCTCCTCGACGAGAACCTGGACACCTCGCTGGTCGGCCCGCGCGCACCGCTGTCGCTGCTGCGCGAGCGCGGCGCCGGATACGGCGGCACCTGGGGCAGGATCCTGGCCTCGCTGCCGGACGACACGGCCGTGGACTACCGCTGGATCGAGGCGATCCTCGTCGACGAGCCCTGGCACCGCGGCCGGGCCATGGTGATCGGAGACGCGGCCCACGCCTGCCCGCCACTGATCGCCCAGGGCGCGGCGATGTGTGCGGAGGACGCGGTGGTCCTGGCCGAGATGGCCACCGGGGACACGCCGGTAGAGCAGGCACTGGAGGCATTCATGGTCCGGCGGCTGCCGCGTGTGCGGATCGTCCTGGAGAACTCGCTGCAGCTCGCCGACTGGGAGATCCACCCCGGCACACCCGGCGCCGACCCCGGCCGCATCATGTCCGACACGCTCTCGTTCCTGACGGCAGCGGCATGAGCGTGCCCGTCGTCGACTTCCACGGTCATCTGGCGGTCCCGGCAGCCGATGCCCTGTGCGCGGGCACGCCGGGCTTCGCCGCCGAACTGACTGCGGAACAACGCGCCCACTCACCTGAGTCGCTGGCCACCAATCGCAGTCAACTCAACCGCCTCAAAGCCAAGTTGACGGATGTCAGCGCTCGGCTCACGGACCTCGACGCGATGGGAGTGGACGTCCAGGTGGTCGGCCCGATGCCGATGCACCACTACTGGGCCGACGACGACCTTGCCGTACGCCTCGCCCGTACCGTCAACGATGCGGTCGCCGCGCACTGCGCCGAGGCACCCGAGCGGTTGTACGGCCTCGGCACGGTCCCGCTCCAGCACCCCGATCTCGCCGTCGCCCTTCTCGACAGGGCCATGACCGAGTGCGGACTGTACGGGATCAGCGTCTCCACGACCGTGGAGGGCCGGGAACTGGCCGACCCTGTCCACGACCCGTTCTGGGCAAAGGCCGAGGAACTGGGCGCGGTCGTGTTCGTGCACCCATGGGGCTGCTCGCTCGGGGAGCGGCTGGCCACCCGCTATCTCGGCAACACCGTGGGCCAGCCCGTCGAGACCACCGTGGCGCTCTCCCATCTGATCTTCACCGGGGTGTTCGACCGCTTCCCGCGCCTGAAGCTGGTGGCCTCGCACGGCGGCGGCTATCTGCCCACCTACATCGGCCGCTCCGACCACGCCTGGCAAGTCCGGGACGACGCGCGCGGGTGCGCCGAGCCACCAAGTGCGTATCTGAAACGCCTGTGGTTCGACGCGCTCGTCTACACCCCGAGTGCGCTGCGCCATCTGATCGAGGAAGTAGGCGCGGACCGGGTGGTCCTCGGCACCGACTACCCCTTCGACATGGGTATCGACGACCCGGTGGCGCGCCTGCAGTCCGCCGGTCTCCCGCCGGCCGACTGCGACGCCGTGGCGGGCGGAAACGCTCTCGACCTGCTGCTGAAAGGACGTGCCCGATGAAGCCCGAGCCGCTCGGCCCCGTCGAGGAGGCACTCACAAAGGCCCGTGCCGCGTACCGGAACTGGGGCCGCTGGGGTGAGGACGACGTGCTCGGCACGCTCAACCACATCGACGACGCCAAGCGCGCCCACGCGGCGAGTCTGGTCCATCGCGGCCGCGCCTTCTCGCTGTCCCAGGAGTTCAACGAGGACGGCCCTCAGCGCGGTTTCCGCGGGCGCATCAACCCGGTCCACTACATGAAGGACACCGGCTCCGACGCGGCCGCTGGCACCCAGGGCTTCCCGCACGGCTTCGGCGGCGCCGACGACCACATCGTCATGCCGCTGCAGGCCTCCACCCAGTGGGACGGCCTCGGCCACATCTTCGACAACAAGCAGGCCTGGAACGGCCGCCCCTGCACCATCGTGAACGGCGACGGCGACTCGGTCACCGGCATCGAGCACATGGCGGACGTGTTCACGGGGCGCGGCGTGCTGCTGGACGTGGGCCGCGCGCTCGGCGACGAGCACGGCGAGCTCGCCGACGGCTTCGCCATCCGCGAGGAGCACGTGCGGGCCACTCTCGAGGCTCAGGGCGCCACCTCGACGGTGCGCCGCGGCGACCTAGTGCTCGTCCGCACCGGCCAGCTCGGCCGCGTACGCCGCCTCGGCGCCTGGGGCGGATACGCGGCCGGCGACGCCCCGGGCCTGTCCTTCACCACGCTCGGCTGGCTGCATCGCACCGAGATCGCCGCGATCGCCTCCGACACCTGGGGCCTGGAGGTGCGGCCGTACGAGTTCGCCGAACCCGCCATGTCGCCGCTGCACCAGATCGCCATCCCCAACATGGGTCTTCCTCTCGGAGAGATGTGGGACCTCGAGGAGCTTGCCGAGGACTGCGCGGCGGACAGCGTGTACGAGTTTCTCCTGGTGGCGGCGCCCTTGCCGGTGACCGGCGCGGTCGGCGCCCCCGTCAACCCGATCGCGATCAAGTGAGTACACACGCCATGAACACGAACCGTTTCTCCGGCACCCTCCATTTCCCCGGCGACCAGGACTTCGACGAGGCCTGCTTCGGCCGGGTCTTCAACGCCCGCCTGCCCGCCGACCGCACGCCCGCGGCCGTATTGAAGGCCGTCACCGAACAGGACGTCGTCGAAGGCGTGCGGCTGGCAATCGAGAGCGGCTGGCGAGTCGCCGTCCGCTCGGGTGGGCACAGCTGGGCCGCCTGGTCGGTTCGCCAGGACGCGCTGCTGATCGACCTCGGGGGCTTCCGCGAGATGGCGTACGACGAGACCACCGGCATCGTCTCGGCCACTCCGAGCGTGAAGGGTGGCGACGAACTCAACCCGTATCTCGGCACGTTCGGCCGCTTCTTCAACGGCGGGCACTGCCCCTCCGTCGGCATCGGCGGCTTCCTGCTCCAAGGCGGGCAGGGCTGGAACGCGCGCGGCTGGGGCTGGGCGGCGGAGAACATCGTCGCGATCGACGTCGTCACCGCCGAGGGCGAGCTGCTGCGCGCCGACGCGACGCACCACAGCGACCTGTTCTGGGCGGCGCGCGGCGCGGGCCCCGGCTTCTTCGGCGTGGTGACCCGCTTCCATCTGCGTACGCGGCCCCTCCCGAAGCACCTGGCGCACACCGTGCACGCGTACCCGCTGGACCTCTTCGACGACGTCATGACATGGCTGCACGAGACGCACCACAGCATCTCCGATCTGGTGGAGATCGTCGCGCTGACGCAGACGCCGCCAGACCATGACAAACCCGTACTGCTGGTGACAGGCATCTCGATGACCGACACCCCCGAACAGGCCGCCGAGGCACTGGCTCCGCTGCACGCCAACCCGTACGCGGACCGGGCGCTCTTCCGCGTCGAGGCGCAGCCGACCACCCTCGCCGAGCAGCTCGAAGGGCAGCACGCGGCCAACCCCGAAGGCCACCGCTATCTCGTCGACAACGCCTGGCTGACCGGGCCCGCGCACGAGGTCGTCCCCGCGATCCGCAAGGCTTTCACGGACCACCCCACACGGCAGACCTTCACCATCTGGTTCTCGATGGCGCCGGTGCGCGAGCTCCCGGACATGGCCTTCTCACTGCAGTCGGAGATCTACTGCGCCACCTACGTCATCCATGACGAGCCGGAGCGGGACGGCGAGCTGCGTGTGTGGCTGGACGGGGCCATGGCGGAAATGCGGCCCGTCACCGTGGGCCAGTATCTCGGCGACTCCGACTTCACCGTGCGGCAGCTGAAGTTCATGGGCGACGAGCACTGGCGGCGGCTTCAGGAGATACACACGGTGCGCGACCCCAAGGGCCTGTTCGCGGGCCATCTGAGCGCCAGCACCGTCACGAACACCAACCACTGGGAGCAGTGAGCGATGCGTTTCGCGACATACGAGTACGAGGGCGCGGAGCGCGCCGGGGCCATGCGTGACGGGGTGATCCATCCGCTGCCCGAGGGCGTCACGGTGCTGTCGCTGATCGAGCAGGAGACCCTGCATGAGGCGGGGGGCGAGGCGCGTCCGCCGGGTCTTCTCCGCCCAGCCGGACTTCGAACCCGCCACCTCCGAGCGGGAGTTCCGGGTGCCATGTCCGACTGCACGCCGGCCGTCCTCGCGGGCGCGCTCTCGACGCCGGCGGATCGGGAGCCGCCGCGCATCCGCCTACACATCGAGCCGCTGTCCATCGAGGCGGTCGACAGCGCGGCGGAGAGGCCCGAACCGGCTGCCTCCGCCCTCGCCGGGCGGGTCATGCCCGGCGGGGCCTGACCTGCCGCGGGCGCCGTCCTCGCTCTGCCGTCTGGCGGCTAACCGCCGTACCAGGCCTGGGAGGCGACGGGGCTGAATGGGTTGACGGAGATGAGCTGCGACTTGACGGTCTTGGGCACGTTGTGGACGGCCGAGCTGACGGCGGCGTATTGCCCGGTGACGGCGACCGGCACGATCCACAGCAGGCGGTCGAGGGTCGCGGTCACCTCCTGCAGCGCTTTTTCCTGCGCCGCGACGGTGGGGGCTTTGGCCGCTGCCGCCATGGCGTTGTCGAGGTCCGTGCTCGTCGCGCCCCAGATGTTGCCCAGGGTGCCGGGGGCGAGGTTGCTCTTGACCACCGTGTAGATGTTCTCCGCGGGGACGAGCAGCACCTCAGCCTCGTACTTCTTCGTCTGGGCGGCGGCGAGGAACTGCGGGTAGCCGGCCGTTGTGTTCTGCGTGATGTTCGTCTTGATGTTGATCTCCTGGAGCGCGACTGCGATCGCCTGTGAGAGGCTGGACGGCGCGCCGAGGCCGGTCAGGGTGTTCAGCGTGAACCCGTCCGAGTACCCGGCCTGCGCCATGAGCTGCTTGGCCTTGGTCAGGTTGGTGGCATACAGGTTGGTGTCCGCCGCGTTGTAGCCGGGGTAGCCGGGCTGGCTCGTACTGCTGTTGGCGGTGCCACCGCCGTTGAAGACCGCGTTGACGATCTGGGACCGCGGCAGCGCGTACGCGATCGCCAGGCGGACCTTCAGGTTGGCCAGCGGCCCGCTTGTCACTTTCTCGAGGTTCAGGTTGGCGGTGTACCCCCCGGGCTTGGTGATGACCTGCAGGCCG
This sequence comes from Streptomyces sp. P5F9, assembly GCF_057961495.1. Lineage (NCBI taxonomy): Bacteria > Bacillati > Actinomycetota > Actinomycetes > Kitasatosporales > Streptomycetaceae > Streptomyces > Streptomyces sp. P5F9. The sequence goes on from NZ_JBXVPZ010000053.1 coordinate 16,407, forward strand.
GCCGATTTGGCCGTCTGCCTGCTGGCGGCGGGGAGGCTTTCGTCCACCTGGGCCTGCCCGGACTGGACGGCGGCCAGTGCCGAGGAGTTGTCGGTGATCGGGTTGATGACGACCTTGTCGTACTTGATGGCCTCCTGGTTGAAGTACCGCTTGTTCGGCAGGTAGGTCTGCGTTCCGCCGCTATTGCTGTTGGCGGGGTCCAGCACGTAGGGGCCGACCCCGTCGGTGTGGGTGGCGAGCCACTGCGGGTGGGCGATGCCGTAGGGGCCGACGATCTGCCCGAAGGCGGAGGCGGGCGACAGGGACCAGGAGGCGAACGCGTAGGGCACCGCCGAGGAGTAGTGGATCCGCACCTCGTCGGTCCCGACGGTGGTGATGTTCTTGACCGGCCCGGTGTTCAGTGAGCCGGGGGACGTCTTCATGTACCACCTCATCGACGCGGCCACGGCGCTGGCGGTGACCGCCGATCCGTCGCTGAACTTCAGCCCGTGCCTGAGGGTGACCCGGAAGGTCTTGTTGCCGGAGCCGACGTAGCCCCACGAGGCGGCCAGGTCGGGCTCGTACGTTCCGGATGCCGTTTGGTAGATCAGCGAGTCGTAGCCGGGGAAGCTGTACACCGAGCTGGCCACGGAGGTGGGAACCTGCGACTGGGTCGCCGTGCTGGCGGCGATGGTCAGCGTGCCGCCAGTCCCGTCGGCCGATGAGCCGGCGGGGCTGCCGGAGCAGCCGGCGGCGAGGCCGGCCGTGACGACCAGACTGCATCCGGCGGCGAGGCTGGCGCGAAGTCTCTGCCCGGGGACCGGTATATGCATTTCCCACTCCTTCGGGGTCATCTGGTTGGGTGGCGATGGCATGCGACTGCGCCGCCGTCTTCGGCGGGTTCCAGCGTCGGGGCCTGCGTCCGGCAGATGTCGATGGTGAGCGGGCAGCGGTGGGCGTAGGCACAGCCGCGGACGGACGGGGCGCCGGGTGCCGCCGGGTCCGCGGTCGGCGGCGCCGCGCCGGGCACGGTGTCGATGTGCGGCGCGGCGGCCACCAGGGCCTGCGTGTAGGGGTGCCGCGGCTTGCCGGCCACGATCGCGGCCGGGCCCTCTTCGAGGACCTGGCCCCGGTACAGGACGAGCATCCGGTCGGACATGAACCGCACGACGTCCAGGTCGTGGCCGATGAACAGGTAGCTCAGCGACAGCTCCTCCCGCAGCTGCCGCAGCAGGTTGAGTACCTGGGCCTGGACGGACAGGTCCAGCGCGGAGACGGGCTCGTCGCACACGACGAGCCGGGGCCTGGGCATCAGCGCGCGCGCCACCGCCAGGCGCTGGCGCTGGCCGCCGGAGAACCGGGCCGGGTACTCCCGTGCCGCGTCGGCGGGCAGGCCGACCTTCTCCAGCAGTTCGTCCATCCTGGCCGTGCCCTGCCGGCGGGGCGTACCGGCCGGGAGTGCCTCCAGCAGGCTGGCGCCGACGGTGACGGTCGGGTTCAGCGAACCGTACGGATCCTGGAACACCACCTGCATCTGGGTGCCGAGGCGCCGCCTGGCCTGCCGTTTCGCCCTGGTGATGTCCTGGCCGAGGAAGGTGACGGTGCCGGCGCTGGCCGGGACCAGGCCGAGCAGCGCCCGGCCGATGGTGGTCTTGCCGGAGCCCGACTCGCCTACCAGCCCGAGGACCTCGCCGGACCGGATGGCGAAGCTGGCGCCGGACACGGCGACGGTCGTGCGGCGGCGGGAGCGGTACTCGACCCGCAGACCGCTGACGGTCAGCAGGTCGGCCTCAGCTGTCGGCATGGCCGTCACCTCCGGGGAGTGGGGCTGGCCAGCATGTCGTCTGTGCGCAGGCAGCGGCTTTCCCGTCCGAGCGCGGCGGGCTGGATGGTAACGGCGTCCGCGCGGCAGGCCGGCTCCGCGTATCCGCAGCGGTCGGCGAATCGGCATCCGGTGGGCCAGTCCTCGGGGTCCGGGACGGTGCCGGGGATGGCGGGCAGCGGCGCCGTCCCGTCGGGCACGGCGTCGGGCCGACAGGCCAGCAGGGCCTTGGTGTAAGGGTGCGCCGGCTTGCCGGCGAGGCCGGCGAACGGCGCCTGCTCGACGACCTGGCCGGCGTACATGACGATGGCCCGCTCGCACACCTGGGCGACGACGCCCCAGTCGTGGCTGACCAGCAGGACCGCCATGTGCGTCTGCTCGCGCAAGGAACGCAGCAGCACCAGGATCTCGCTCTGCACGGTGACGTCGAGGGCGGTGGTCACCTCGTCGGCGATCAGCAGCCTCGGGTTGCCGGCCAGCGCGCGGGCGATGCAGACGCGCTGCGCCATCCCGCCGGACAGCTCGTGCGGATACAGCTGCGCGACGTGCGCCGGGTCGGGCAGCCGCACCAGTTCCAGCAGTTCGAGCACCCGCTGCCTCAGCTGGGCGCGGGACGGCCGCGGGCCGGTGTGGAGGAACCTGACCGCCTCGGCGAGCTGTGCCCCGACCTTGAAGCTCGGGTCCAGGGCGCTCATGGGCTCCTGCGATACGTAGCCGATCGCGCCGCCGCGGAAGCGGCGCAGTTCCTCGCCGTCCAGCGCCAGCACGTCCTGGCCGTCGAACTCGACCGAGCCGCCCGTCACGCGCCCGTCGCCGCCCAGCAGGCGCAGCACGGCGCTGGCGACCGTGGTCTTCCCACAACCCGACTCGCCGACCAGCGCAACTGCCTCCCCTTCCGCCACGTCGAAGCTCACCTGGTCCACGACGAGGGTCTCCGCGCCACGGCGGGTGAACGCGACCGACAGGTTCCGCACCCGGACAAGCGCCCCGGCTTCACCGGCTTCCCCGGCTTCACCGGCTTCTTCGGCGGGGCGCCGCCCGGCGGCGCGGGGGGCGCGGTCGGGCGGTCGCGGCGGCGGGCCGGCCCACGCCTCGACGGTGGCGTCGCGTGCCGCGTCGCCGACGACGCCGAGGCTCAGCACCATGAGTGCGGTGATTCCGCCGGCGCCGATCAGCAGCCACGGGCTCTGCTGCAGCGCATGCTGCGCGTCGGTGATCATGTTGCCCCAGGTGGGCGCGGGCGGCTGCGGCCCGAATCCCAGGTAGCCCAGGCCTGCCAGCAGCACGATCCCTCCCGCGGACAGCAGCGTGAGCTGCACGAACACCGCGCCGCGGACGCGGGGCAGGATGTGGCGCCTGATGATGAACCAGTGCGAGCGGCCCGCCACGATCGCGGCATCGAGGAACGGCTCCTTGCGCACGGCCAGGGCGCTGCCGCGGATGAGCCGGGCCAGCGGCGGGGCCGTGAAGACGCCGAGGAATAGCACCGCGACCCAGAACCGGGTCTGGAACACCGACAGCACGATCAGCACCACGACCAGCGACGGGACCGAAAGGCCGAGGTCGACCAGCCACATCACGGCCCGGTCGGTCCTGCCGCCGAAGTAGCCGGACACGAGTCCCAGCGGGATGCCCACGCAGGCGGTCACTGCGGCCATCTCCAGCGTGGACAGCAGGGTCGGCCGGGCACCCCACAGCAGCCGGGACAGAATGTCCCGGCCGAGGGAGTCGGTGCCCAGCAGGTGCTGGCCGGACGGGCCCTTCAGCGGCTCGAGCATGTTCGCGTCGTTCGGACCGTACGGGGCGATCCACGGCGCGAGTACGGCCGCCAGCACGATCGCCGCCGCCACGGCCAGGCCGACGACCCCGAGCGGCTTGCCGCGGAACCGCCCCCAGAAACTGCTCACGAGATCCTCGCCTTCGGGTTGACCCAGCCGTAGGCGAGGTCGGTCAGCAGGTTGCCGGCCACCACGATCAGGCAGTAGACGAGGGCGACCGACTGGATCAGGGCCAAGTCGTGCTGCGTGGTCGCCGTCTGGGCCAGCCCCCCGATGCCCTGCATCGAGAAGACGCTCTCCACGAAGACGGTGCCCGAGGTGAGAATGATGAACGTCAGGCCGACGAAGGTGAGCACGGGGATGGCCGCGTTGCGCAGCGCGTGGATCCAGACGACCCGCCACTCGGGCGTGCCGCTGGCGCGCAGCATCCTGACATAGTCACGGCTCATGGCGTCGCGGACGCCGTCCCGGGTCTGCTTGGCGATGACGGTGAACGCGGGCACCGCCAGCGCGGTCAGCGGCAGCACCAGTGAGTGCAGCCACCCGGACGGCGACACGGTGAAGCTGATGTAGCCGGTTGCGGGGAACAGGTGGACCTTCACCGCGAGCAGTTCGATGAGGATCAGCCCGAGCCAGAAGTTCGGGACCGCGAGGCCGATCATCTGCAGGACCTCGGTGACGCGGCCGACCGGCCCCGTGCGCACCGCGCTGGTCACCCCGAGCAGCACGCCGCCGACGGTGGCGATCAGCGTCCCGCCGACCGCCAGCGACAGCGTGACCTGCAGCCGGGAGGTGACCAGCGAGGTCACCGGCTGGTTGCTGATGAGGGACGTGCCCAGGTCGCCGTGCAGCGCCCGGACCAGCCAGTGCCAGTACTGGTCCCACACCGGCAGGTCGAAGCCCATCGTCTTGTCGAGCGCGGTGATCTGCGCCGGAGTCGCGCCGGCGCCAAGGATCGTGTACGCAGGGTCCCCCGGGATCAGCGCGGTCAGCGCGAAGGTCAGCGCCGTGACGCATAACACCATCGGGACGGCGAGCGCCAGCCGCCTTCCAACGATCCGGAGCAGCGGAAACATGCTGGTAATAGAAGCACGGGCGGTCCACCGGGTATCAAGACCCCAGCGCATGGCAGTCGCCAATGGCAGCCATTTGAAAAGGATGTAGTTCCTTAAAAGGGCAGAGAACGCGAAAAGGGCAGGGTACGTGGTGGGAGGGCACACGTGCGATCAAGCCGCGGCGGCGCGGGGCCGCCGCGCGGGCGGCACGCGGACGGGCCAGCGGTCCGTCACGGAGGGGACACCGCCGGCTCCGGGCAGGTTGGGGCTGCGGCGCTAAGGGGCCTTGTCGAATTCCGGTGCGGTATCGCGCCCCGTAAGGGGCGCGGGGAACTGCGCGACCAGCCCCACCGGCCCGCAGCCTCATCACCGCACTTCCAGCGGAGCGCTCAGCGGGCGCCGCGCCGCGCCGCGGGGCCGCCCGCCGGGGGCGTGAACAGGAAGCACTGGACCGCGTGGACGAGGTCGTCGATGAACAGGGGCCAGTCCTGGTCTGCGCCGGGGTCCCAGTGGCGCCACATCGGCGTGGCGGTACGGCGGTCAAGCGCGGAGTTGAACAGCCAGAACGCCATGTCCGCGGCCCACTCGGGGTCGGGGTGCCGGATCTCGCCGCGCCGCTGCAGCAGCAGCTCCGCGAACAGTCGGGGCGCCGTGCGGGCGGCCTTGACGTGCGCAAGCAGCGCGGTGTCCACGACCGACCGCTCGTTGAAGACCCGGATGAGGCGCCCGTCGCGCCAGGCGATGACGGCAAGCGCCCTGACGGCGGCCGATACGAACTCCGTGGCCGAGCCGCTGGACGCCGCGGCCTCCGCCAGCCGCTGGTTCTCCTCCCGGACCATGCGCCCCAGCTCGCGCACCAGGATCGCCTCGAAGAGGGCCGCCTTGCCCTCGAACCGCTTGTAGATCAGGCCGACCGACGCGTCGGCGCGTCGGGCGACGTCCGTGATCGTGAAGCCCTGGTAGCCGCTCTCGATGAGGATCTCCGCCCCGGCCGCCAGCACGCGCTCGAGCGATTCCCTGCTGCGGGCCTGCCGGGGCGGCCGCAGGCCGAGCGGGACCAGCGGACCAGCGCCTGGCTCCGACGCCGGAAGTGTCATATCCGGGGAAGCCATGGGTGCGCACCTACGTCTCTTGACATCCGTACACGTCTCTTGACATCCGCTCAGCCGCGATCTCAGACTAACACGGCAGAAAAGGAAATTCTCTTTCTCTTAAGGTCCGCTGGCCGCTCAGCGGGAGTCATGCGCTGGTTCACCCGCCGCCCCTGGCGCGTCCGCAGGCCTGGCGCCGTGGGCCGGCGCCCCCTGCGCGGCCGGGCTGACTGAACGCACACGACCGAAAGCCGGCGCGGCTGCCGTGCCCGTACGTGTCCCCCGGCGCTGCGCCTGTGGTGCCGTCGGCTGCAGGGCTGGCGACCCGAGAAGAGAGTCGAGGGACTTGCCATGGCCGAAAAACCGACCGCCGACCTCGTCGGCGAGGCCGGGGGCACGATGTGGTCCCTCATGTCGGCCGACCTGGCCACCGAAGACGGCGCCGCCGCCTGGGTCGACGGGGCATTCCGCGGCGCCGACATCCTGTTACGAGAACGCCTCGGTCGCGCAGGTGGGGCCGTGGGACGAGCTCACCTACGAGCAGTGGCGCTTCTCCATCACCAACGAACTCGACGTCGCGTACCTGTCGGCCACGGCGCCCAGGTCCCACCTGGTCGCCCGGGGCGGCGGGGCGGCGGAGCGGCGGAGCGGCGGAGCGGCGGAGCGGCGGAGCGGCGGGTGCATCATCAACGTCGGCTCGGTCTCGGCCCGACGCAGCGCCGGCTTCGTGCACCAGCACGCGCACGGGGGCGGTCAAAGGGGGGCGCCGTCGCGTTCACCGCTCACCTGGTTGTGTCGGGGATCCCCCCACGGCATCCGGGGCGAACACCATCTCGCCGGGAATGATCCTGACCGCCGCCACCGCCTTCGTCGAGGCCCCGGGCGGCCCCGGGACCGCGCTCGCCGCCCAGATCCCGTCGCGGCGCGTCGGCCGGCCCGAGGAAGTCGCCCGGCTCGCGGCGTTCCTTGACTCGAACGACGCGACGCACGTCAACGGCGCGGGCATCTCCATCGACGGCGGCATCACGGTCGTCGCGCCGTAAACGGCGGCCCGCATGTACCCGGCCCAGTCCGCCGGCCAGCGAGGGCCGGTACGGCTCCCGGCAGCTCGGCCAGCTGCGGGAACGGCACCCCCGCTGGCCGAGCCAGTCGCACGGACAAGGAGTACGAATGACAGCAAAACAGGCCAGGACCGAACCGACTCCCGACCAGGTGGCCCGCCGACTGTGGGACATCCACCAGATCGAGAACCTCATGGCCAAGCACGTGTGGTATCACTTCGCGGCCAAGAACCACGAGGAGCTCGACGACCTGTGGGTGAGGAAGACGCCTGACCCACACTTCGCCCAGAACCAGGGCTACTACATCGGGATGGACTCGCTGCGCAGCTACTACGGCGACCTCAACATCACCATGCAGCGCCAGCAGCTGGAGGCGCTGCACGAGGCCCACCCCGATCTGGAGGTCGCCGAGGAGAACCTGGGCGCCGGGCTCTTCCAGGTCCACCCGCTGACCACGCAGGTCATCGAGGTGGCAGGCGACGGGCAGACGGCCAAGGGCATCTGGTACTCGCCCGGCGCAGTCGGCGGCCCCAGCCTGAGCGGCAAGGTCTCGATGAACTGGTTGTGGGAGCGGTACGGGACGGACTTCGCCTACGAGGACGGCGAGTGGAAGATCTGGCACCTGCACACCTACACCGACTTCGGCACTCCGGTCGGCACCAGCTGGGCCGATTCGACCACCGACTCGATGGTCGGCGCCGGCGTGAGCGGCGAGGACCCCCCCATGGCCGGGTTCAACCCGCCCGCCCCTGACCGGCCGGACGTGGAGTACCGCACCTACAGCTACCGGCTGGTCCCGCAGATGCTGCCGCGGATCCCCGAGCCGTACTGGACGTTCAGCGAGACCTTCAGCTACTGAGCGCCGCCCGCGGCGTCAACGGGGCGGGCGCCTCACGCGCCCGCCCGTCGCCACGGCCCGGAGAGGCCCGGAGGGCACCCCGCATGAAGGGCAGGACCATCGAACAACTCGGACGTCGTCAAGCTGCTCGAACCCAAGCGAGGCGGCCGGCCGTTGCTGTACCGCATGTTCCCGGCGGGAGCTGAGTGATGATGCTTCGTCAAGGCTGTGACCAAGGTGACCATGACCAATGTGACCAGACGCTCGCCTGCCACCTCTGCCGCCCAAAACCCCGACACCCGACACCCGAAGGGGAATTGCCGCATGACCGAACCGAGCCGGGCGCCGCAGCCTTACGGCAGCTTCGGCGAGACCACCAACCACACCGGCAAGCGCGCACCCGCTCGTGGAGGAGTGCTGCCGCCCGCGCGCGTGCCGCGCCAGAACATTGAGGAGAACCTGTGAGCGAGAACAGTGGTGCGCTCGTCGCCGACCTGGTCGTGATCGGCGCCGGAGGTGCCGGGTTGCCGGCCGCGCTCGCCGCACAAGAGCAAGGACTGACTCGCGTCGTGGTCCTGGAGAAGCGCGCGGTCATCGGCGGCAACGCCGGCATGTCCGGTGGGTTCCTGTTCGCGATGCAGAGCAGGCCCCAGCGCGAGGCCGGCATCGCCGGCTCTCTGGATGACACATTCCGGGAGACGATGGCGTACTACCACTACGACGGCGTGGATTCCCGGCTGGTGCGACTGTGGGTGGACCAGGCCGACGAAACGGTGCACTGGCTGGAGAGCCGCGGCATCGGTTACCGTCCGCTGGCTTTCCGGGACCTCTCCGTAGAGCCCAGCGGATGGCACAACCCTCCCGGCAGCTTCAAGCGGGCGATGGACATGCTCACCGAGCAGTTCACCGCCGGCGGAGGACAGTTGCTCACCCACGCCGCGGCGGTAGGGATCACCGGCTCGCCAGAAGGCGGGGTCCGCGCGGTGATGGCCGACACCAAGGACGGCAGGCTCACGATCGAGACCTCGCGGGTGGTGCTGGCCGCTGGCGGCTTCACCGGGAACGTCGATCTGCTGCACGAGCACTTCGCGGGGATATATGACGAGGAAATCTACTGGACCGATGCCAAGCGGCTGGCCGGGGACGGCATCGCCCTCGCCGAAGAGGCCGGGGCCGACACAGGCGGCCGTACGTTCCTCATCAAGGAGAACACCTACAGCTTCAAGACCAAGAAGAACAAACCGAACCGCGCGGGCATGGAGGCTCGGTGCCTGTGGGTGAATGCCCGCGGCGAACGGTTCCTGGACGAGTCGATCGGCATGGTCAACGCCACGACGAACACGCTGATCGCCCAGCCCGGCATGACCGGGTTCGCGCTCTTCGACGACGATCTGGTGCAGTACGTCATGGACCAGCCGGACCCGCTGGCCGGAGAGCCCCGTCCCGGCGAGGAGGAGGGCTACCGCCCGACGCTGCGCGACCAGCTGACCGACCCGTCGAACACGGAATGGTGCACCTCAGCCGGTGACTGGTCCGTGATCGCCGGCTGGATCGGCGCCGACCCGCAGGTGCTGGCCGCCACCGTGCGGGAGTACAACGGCTTCTGCGACGCCGGGCGCGACGCATTGTGGGCAAAGAACCCCAAATACCTGGTCCCGCTGCGCAAGCCGCCGTTCTACGCCCTGCGGTTCCGGCCACTGATGATCGACACCGCCGGACCGCTGCGGGTCGACCACCGGCTACGGGTGCTCGACCCGCAGTCCCGGCCGATCCCCGGACTCTTTGCCGCCGGCTCGGTGGTCAGCGGCTGGATCGGCTCGGACGAGCAACGGTTCGGCACGCCGCTGTCCTGGGCGATCAGCTCCGGCCGCATCGCCGGTGCCGTTGCTGCCGCCACAGATGTAACCCCTGGACACGCGGGGGCTCCGTGAACTTGGGCCTTCGAGGCAACAAGTTCTGGTCACCACGGTCGCCGCGAGCACCGCGACCGCGCAACGACCCTCCGGGGGCGAATGCCCCTTCTTCCCACGCTATCCCTTCGCGGCGGACATCTGCCGTACGGCACGACCGGCGGACGTCCGGGTCGGTGAACGCACGGTCGCGTGCCACATGTTCGATGCGGCCTCCGCTCATCCGGGGCGCTTGGCGGACGGCGCGCCCAGTCCGCGGTGACCTGGACATGACCACATGCCGTCACGAGGAGGACGATCTCCGGGCAGCCTGCGGACCACACGACATCCGGAGCACCTCACTGATCGGCCGCCTGCCCGACGTACAGCGCGCGCAGCCGGGGATCGAGTCGGATGGCGTCCGGGGTACCGGCCAGGGCGACCGAGCCCTTCTCCAGCACGGCCACATGGTCGGCCAGCGCCAGTCCGCGTCCGACGTTCTGCTCGATGACGATCATCGACACGCCGTCGGAGTTGATCGACTCCAGCGCTTCGTACAGGCGGTCGACGGTGATCGGCGCGAGCCCGAGCGAGATCTCGTCGAAGATCACCAATGACGGCTTCGACATCAGGGCGCGTCCGATCGCCAGCATCTGCTGCTGCCCGCCGGACAGCCTGGCGCCGGAGTTGCCGCGCCGCTCCAGCAGGTCGGGGAAGAGCTCGTGGACCTGCGCGAGCCGGGCGGCGGTCTCCTTGGCCGGGGTGCCGCGGGCGGCGAGCAGCAGGTTCTCCTCGACGGTGAGGTCGGCGAAGATCCGCCGCCCCTCCATGCAGTGGGCGATGCCCTTGCGGACCAGTTCGTACGCCGGGCGGCCGTCGACCCGTTCACCACAGAACCGGATCTCCCCGCCGGTGACTGGCAGCGCCCCGCTCAGCGACCGGGCGACCGTCGTCTTGCCGGCGCCGTTGGCACCGAGCAGGGCGAAGATCTCGCCCTCCGTGACGGTCAGCGAGACGTCGTGCAGGGCGCGGTGCCGACCGTACTGCGCACTGACGCCCCGCATCTCCAGCAGTGGCGCGCCGGAGCGACGGCTGCGGGAAGGGCGCTTCAGCGGCGCCTCGCCGACCGTCCCGAGGTAGACCTCCGCGACCCGTGTGTCGCTGAGCGCCTCGTCCGGCAGGCCCTCCAGCAGCAGCTTGCCGCGGTCGAGGACGATCAGCCGGTCGCAGCAGCGCCGGATCAGGTCCAGTACGTGCTCGACGATGACGATGGACTCGATCTCCTCGCGCAGTGCGAGGATCACCTCGATCAGCTCGGCCAGTTCCGTCTCGACGAGGCCGGCGCCGATCTCGTCGAGCAGCAGGATCCGCGGCCGTAGCGCGAGGGCCCGGGCCAGTTCCAGCCGCTTCAGGCGCAGCAGCCCCAGTTCGCTGGCCGGGGTGTGCGCGAACTCGGCCAGGCCGCAACGGTCCAGGATCGCCAGGCAGTCGGCCTCCGCCTCGCGCTTGCGGGAGCCGGGCCGGTAGCGGTGTGCCACCAGCAGGTTCTGCAGCACCGTCAACCGCTCGAAGGGCCGCGGGACCTGGTGGGTGCGTCCGATGCCCTGGTGGGCGCGGGCCCTGGCGCCCAGGTGGGAGACCTCGGCGCCGAGATACAGCACCGTGCCGGTACCGCTGAGCGCCCCGGACAGCAGCCCGATCAGGGTGGACTTGCCCGCGCCGTTGGGGCCGACGACGCCCAGCACCTCGCCGCGGCGCAATTCCAGGCTCACGCCGTCGACTGCGGGCACACCGCCGTAGCTCTTGCCCGCGCCGGTGACGGACAGCAGTGGGCCGTCGGTGGTCGGCGGCAGTCCGGCCCGCGCGGTAGCGGGGGCGCGCACCGGAGTACGTGCGGTGGGCGCCGCGCCGGGAGAGGGGGTCACGCTGCCGCGCCGCCGGGCGGACCATGCGACGAGCTCGCCCCACAGTCCCGCCGGGGCGAGCCGGATCACGAGGATGAGGATCGCCCCGGCGATGACCAGGTGCAGCTGCGGATACGACGACAGTGACTCGCTGAGCGCGATGGACACCCCTGAGCCGACGACGGGTCCGACCAGTGTCGTCGCACCGCCGATGATGGCGGCGTTCACCGCGGAGATCGACCAGCTCAGGTCGAAGGCGCCGGACGGTTCGACGTATCCCACCCGGGTGGCCTGGATACCGCCGACCAGGCCCATGAGCACCGCGCCGCACACGAAGCCGACGAGCTTGACCCGGAAGCCGGGCACGCCCATCCGGACCGCGACGTCCTCGTCGTCCCGGATCGCCCGCAGTCCCAGGCCCAGTCTACTGCGCCCGGTCAGCCAGCTGACTGCGAGGGCGAACACCGCCACCAGCAGCGACAGTTGATATATCTGCCCGTCGCTGGGCGCCCTTCCGCCGAGCATCACGCCCTGGTTGCCGCCCAGGACGCTGGTGTCCGACGTGAACAGCGCCAGCGCCTCGGCGAGGACCAGCGAGGCGATGGTGAAGTACAGCCCGCGGAACCGGAACATCGGCACGGACACCACGAGCGCGAACAGTGCCGCGACCGCCGCCGAGGCCAGCAGACAGGGGCCCAGGCCAAGACCCGCGGCCGCGCTGAGCTTGGCGGCCGTGTAGGACCCGACACCGACGAAGGCGTTCACCGCGAGGGAGACCAGGCCGCCGAAGCCCGCCAGGATCGACCAGGCCACGGCGAGGGCGGCGAGCTGGGCCACCTCGAAGCCGACCAGCAGGGAGTAGGGGCTCGCCCAGAAGGGCAGTGACCACAACAGACCAAGGAGCGCTGGCAGGACGACCACACCGGCCAGCCGGCGCTGCCGCGCTGTCATGTCCACAGATATCTTGCGGCTCACCACGGTTGTCTTTCGGCTCACCACGGGTATCCGGCGGCTCACGCGAACCGCCTCCGGCCGAAGAGCCCCTGTGGGCGGACCGTCAGCACGACCAGGAACACGACCAGGCCGATGAGGTCGCGGTAGCCGTCGCCGAAGACCTCGGCCCCGACGCTCTCCACGACCCCCAGCACGATTCCTCCCACGAACGTTCCGCGCACGGAACCGAGTCCGCCGAGCACCACCACGGCGAAGCCGGTGAGCAGGTAGTCAACGCCCGACGTCGGTGTGAACGCGAAGGTGGTGCCGACCAGGACCCCGCCGATGCCCGCACAGGCGGCGGCCACGGCGAAGACGAACAGGTTGATCCGCCGGACGTCCACGCCCAGCGCGGCGGCCGCCTCCCGGTCCTCGGCGCTGGCCCGCACCGCGCGTCCGAAGCCGGTGCGCAGCAGGACAAGGTCGGTCCCACCGCACAGCACGACGGCGATGAGGAACGACACCAGGTACATCGTCGGCAGCCGCAGCCCCGCGAGGTGCAGCGAACTGGACGAGTACGAGGACTGGAGAGTCTGGGTGTCGCCCGAGAAGACGAGGATGAACAGGCTCTGCCCGATGATGGACAGCCCGAACGTGGTCAGCAGGGTCGGCTCGGGTCCGCGGTTCATCACCGGCTCGACGAGCAGCCGGAACAACGGCAGCGCGACCACGAACAGTGCGGGCGCGACGATCACGATGCACAGCAGCGGGTCGAGGCCGAGCGTGCGGGTGACCTCCAACGCCAGGTAGGCGCCCAGGACCAGGATCTCGCCGTGCACCAGGCTGATCAGCCGCATCACGCCGAGGACCAGCGACAGACCGAGCGCGGTGACCGCGAACAGCCCGCCGAGCAGGATGCCCGACGCGAGCGCGCTCACCACGCGGAGTGCCCGGCGTCGGCGGCGTACACGGCGCCGGTGACGAACGAGGCGTCGTCGCTGGCGAGGAAGGCGATGACGGCGGCGATCTCCTCGGGACGGGCGTAGCGCGGCAGCATCTGACGGCCGGTCAGTTTCCGCTGTGCCGCTTCCTTGTCCTCGAAGCTCTCCAGGTGTATCCGGGCCATCTCGGTGTCCACCCCTCCCGGGCACACCGCGTTGCAGCGCACCACGGGCGCGAACTCGGCGGCGGCGCAGCGGGTCAGTCCCACCACCGCTGACTTCGACGGGCAGTACGCCGACACGTTAGGCAGGGCCACCAGGGCGCCCACCGAGGCGACGTTGACGATCGACCCGCCGCCGGCCCTGCGCATCGCGGGCACCGCGGCCTGCATGGCCAGCAGGTGCGAGTAGCAGTTGACCCGCATGAGCCGGTCGAAGTCCTCGGCGGTGGTCTCCTCCAGGGACTTCAGGACCACGATGCCGACGTTGTTGACGAGGACGTCCACCCGGCCGAACTCGCGCTCGGCCGCGGCGACCAGATCACGGCTGACCGCCGGGTCGACGATGTCCCCGTCCACCGTCACCACTTCGGTGCCCGCCGCGCCCAGTTTCGCGGCCAGTGCCTCCAGCGGCTCCCGCTGGATGTCGGTGAGCGCCAGCCGGGCGCCCTCCTCGGCCAGCCGCTCGGCCACGGCGCGTCCGACGCCGGTGGCCGCCCCGGTGACCAGCGCCGTCCTGCCTTCGAAACGTGGGTTCATCGCAAGCTCCTCAACTGCGCCTCGGGTGGGGTACCGGCCTGTCGCCTCGGGGCGCCACTCACGAGGAGGGGACCGGGAAGAGAACCTTGGCGGTGGCCCGGTCGCGCGGCGCGATCACGACGTTCTTGCCGTTCTGCCACTGCTCCTCGACCATCGGCAGGGTGCTCGTGTGATCCGTGCCGAACTTGACCGGCCCGACCACGTACGTCTTGTCCGTCAGCGCGATCTGCTTGTTGACCGCGGTGTGGTCCACGCTGCCCGCCCGGCTGATCGCGTCCAGCAGCACCTGCGCCGCGGTGTAGGTGTCTGCTATGTGCTGGGAGAAGGTCCGGTGCGTCTGCTTCTCGAACGCGGTACGCAGCTTGCCCGCCCCCGGGTACGGGAAGGAAGGGTCCCAGTAGCCGCCGACCCACACGCCGTCCGCCAGGTCGCCGAGTGACTTGGCGAAGGCCTCCGGCTCGCCGCCCTCCTCCATGACGATGATCTTCGGCGTGTAGTCGGCCGCCTTCATCTGCTTGCGCAGCGTGATGGCGGCGGGCGGCGGGAACACCGTGAGCAGCATGTCCGCGCCGGACGCCTTGGCGGACTGCACGGCCGAGCCGAAGTTCGAGGTGGTGGGCGACAGCGCCGTGTTGTAAACGACCTTCCAGCCGTGCTTGGCGGCCCACTTGGGCCACTCGGTCTTGCCGATCACTGTCTCGTTGCGGCCGTTGGAGTGGATGATCGCGACCTTCTTGTCGGTCTTCAGGCCGAGTTCGTCCACCGTGTTGAACGGTGTCTCCGTCAACTGCTCGGAGTTGAAGAACAGGTCCCAGGCCCAGGTCCACTTCTTGGTGGCAGCGAAGGTGTTGGTCGCGGCGCAAGGCGTGACCATGGGCACCTCGTTGCGGTCGGCGATGAGCGCGCCGGGCTCTACCAGGGAGTCGGTGCACGAGCCGAGCAGGGCGTCCACATGTTTCTGGGTGATCAGCTTGGACACGTTGTTGACCGTGGTGTTTGGGTTGGTCTGGTCGTCCAGCACGATCAGCTTCACCTTGCGCTTCTTGCCGTCGACGGTGATGCCCCCGGCCGCGTTGGCCTGTGCCACCGCGTGCTGGTAGCCCCACCGCTCGAAGGAGCCGAAGCTGGCGAGTCCGCCGGTAAGCGGGATCGACGCACCGAGGGTGATGACCGAGCTGGAGCCCGACCCGGCGTCGGACGACTTCGCGCAGGCGGTCGAGGCGATGACGAGCAGCGCGGTAGCGCCCGCCGCGGCGAGGCGATTGCGAGGACTGATCATCTGGGGGCTCCCTGTCCGAACGGGGATACGCGGTGAACCGGCGAGGGGACCGCTCGCCGCACTTGAGATGTGGTGCCGGCGCGCCACGCAGGAGCTGCGCGCGTCGTGAGTGGTGCTTTTCAGACAGCCGCAGAGCGACAGAATCCGTCCGCATGGTGGCGACGATGTCCCGCGATACGGGCAATGTAGAGCAAGGGTGTGATGCAGGCAACGGTAGGTCACGTATCGGAAATCCCCGTGTCACAGCACTTGCCAAGCAGCCTGACTCTCGGGTTTTACTGGTAGACGCCCGCATCTCGGATGGTTCGCCCGCATCATGGATGCCCGGCGGAGTCATTTCAGGGGAGTCTTGGATGGCAGACGGCATGGCAGTCGGCACGGCTGACGCGGCGGCGGTGATCGACGCCGCCACCTGGTCGGATGCCGTGGACCGGCGAACCCGAACCGACGTGCGGGTCAGCACGTTCGACGCCCTGCGGGGCATCACCCCCCCCCATGTTCGGATGGTGGTTCGCCCATCTCACCGCGACCTCCTACCAGGACTTCCACCCCCGTGACCACGCGGCCTTCGCCTGGACCCGGGGCAAGCGCCCGGGTGAGTACGTCGGTGCCACGCACCGCACCCACCACCGTTACGGGGGCACCGGCCCGGTGCTGCGCAGCGAGATCACCTTCGTGCCGCCTCGGGAACTGTTCCCCGCCGCCGCGCTGGGCCGACTCGGCGGCGGCCATGCGCTGGCGGCCGTGGTCCATCCGCTGGACGAGAACGACGTGCCGCTGCCCGAGCGGTCCGCGCGGTTCGTCCATGTGGTCCTGCCCCGCGACTACGGCAGCGAACTGCGCTGCCGCTGGTGGTTGGACGTGGCACCGGACACCGACCTGGACCTGGTCACCACCGGACGGATCCGGCACGTGCATGAGGAGTTCGGCTACCTGCAGGGCTTCCTGCCCGCGCTGCACGCCTCGGCCACGGCCTGACCACCCAACCCCGACCCCAGGCAAGGGAGCCCATGATGTCCTCCCAGCGAAGGCTCGTGACCGGCGTCGACAGCACGGGCCGGTCGGTCGTCCTCAGCGACGGCCCGGCCCCCAGGACCCACGACTTCACCCATATCCCGGCCATGGGCACCACCCTGATGTGGGCCACCGTCCGCGACGACGGGCTGTCCTACACCGGCGACCCGACCCCTGCCCTCACACGCGATCTGCCCGCCCCTGGTGAGACCCGTTTCCTCCTCGTCGCCTTCCCCTCTGACGCCGTATACGCCGCCCCAGGCTTCGACGCGGTCGCCGCGCAGGAGAAGACCCGCCGTGTCTCGCCCGATCTCGCCGCCCGCTTCGAACCTGACGCCCCCGGCATGCACACCACCGACACCCTCGACTACGTCATCGTCCTGGACGGCGACATCCGCCTCGAACTCGACGACGGCGTCACCGTCCCGCTGACCAGCGGCGACGTCGTCGTGCAGTGCGCGGGCCGGCACGCCTGGCGCAATCCCGCCCCGATTCCCGTCACCCTCGCCGTCGTAC
>NZ_JBXVPZ010000054.1:0-32687 GCF_057961495.1 Streptomyces sp. P5F9
GTGGGTGGCGGGTGTTGATGCCAGCCTCGGTGCGGGGGCCGGGTGTCCGGCTCGGTCAACGGGCGGTGATCCGGGAGCGGTTCGGGTGATCCGGATGTCAGCCGATCGGTTGATGCGCCGTCCCGTCCGTCGCGTTAGACACGGAGGATGGGACACACGGGACCACCGAGGACGGGGCACGCGGAGCGACAGGGGTCGGGAGACATCGGTTCGGAGGAACGCCTGCTGCCCGTGGTCGTGCACGCCGCGTTCTTTCTGCTGCTCGGCTCGTCGTTCGTACGGTTCCTGACCCGCGACCAGGGCGGGGCCCGCACCGGCTGGGTGCTGGTGCTGTACGCGGTCTTCTGTCTGCTGTACGTCCTCGGGCAGTTCCTGGCTCCGGCACCCCGCCCGGGCTCCGCGCCCAGCACGCGTCATCTGGCCTGGCTGGGCTCGGTGTCCGCCGTCTGGACCGTGCTGCTCGCCCTCGCGCCGAGTGCCACCTGGTGCGCGATGCCCCTGCTGTTCGCCGGCCTGTACGCGCTGCCCCCGCGGTTCGCGGTGCCGCTGGCCGCCGTACTCACCGCGCTGGTCGTGGCCTCCGAGATACGGGTGGCGGACGGCACGCTCAACCCCAACATGGTCGTCGCCCCGCCGGCGCTCGCGGCGGTCGCCACCGCCGTACTGGTGCAGTTGCAGCGGCAGGCGGCCCGGCAGCGCGTCCTGATCGACGACCTGGTCCGCACCCGCCGCGACCTCGCGGCCACCGAACGGCGGGCCGGTGTCCTGGCGGAGCGGCAGCGGCTGGCCACGGAGATCCACGACACCGTCGCGCAGGGCCTGTCCAGTCAGCAGATGCTGTTGCAGGCCGCCGAGCGGTTGTGGCGGACGGACCCGGAAGCAGCCCACGGGCACATCCTCAAGGCCGCCGAGATCACCTCCCGCGGCCTCGCCGAGGCGCGCCGGTTCGTGCACGACCTGGCACCGGCCGACCTCGTCGAGGACTCCCTGCCCGCGGCGCTGCGCGCGCTCGCCGAGCGGGAGAGCGGTCCGGGCCTGACGGTGGAGTTCCGGCTCGACGGCGAACCGGGCCCGCTGCCCGAGCGGACCGCGGCGGCGCTGTTGCGCATCGCCCAGGGCGCGTTGGCCAACGTACGCGAGCACGCGGCCGCGACCCGGGCCGCGCTGACCCTGACCTGCCTGGACGACCAGATCTCCCTGGACGTCGCCGACAACGGCCGTGGTTTCGACGCCAGTTGTCCCCCGGTGTCCGAGCCCGGCCGGGTGCGCGGCCACGGGCTGCCCGCCATGCGGATCCGGGCCCGGCAGTCGGGTGGCACGCTGAGCGTGGAGTCGGCTCCCGGCGAGGGCACAGTGGTGTCGGTCGCCGTACCTGTCGTCCGTGAGGAGCTCGTCCCGTGAGCACACCCGTACCCGTACCCGTACCCGTACCCGTACGTCTGCTGCTGTGCGACGACCACGCCGTCGTACGGGCCGGACTGCGTGCGCTGCTGTCCAGCGCCGACGGCATCGAGGTGGTCGGTGAGGCGGGCAGCGGCGAGGAGGCCCTCGCCCTGGCCGCCCAAGTCCGGCCCGACGTGGTGCTGATGGACCTCCAGCTCGGCGACGGCATGGACGGCGTGACGGCCATCAGGAGACTGACCGCCGGTGACGGCCCGCGTGTCCTCGTCCTCACCATGTTCGACACCGACGCCGACATCACCCGCGCCGTCGAGGCGGGCGCCACGGGCTACCTCCTCAAGGCCGAACGCCCCGAGGAACTGTTCACGGCGATCCGCGCCGCCGCGTCCGGCCGTACGGCGCTCTCGGCCCCGGTCGCCGACCGGCTCATGGCGCGGATGCGCAGCCCGCACCCCACCCTGTCCGAGCGCGAGCGCGAGATCCTCGGCCAGCTGGCCCGCGGCCTGGGCAACCGCGAGATCGCCCGGGCCCTCTTCATCAGCGAGGCGACGGTGAAGACCCATCTCGGGCGGATCTACGGCAAGTTGGGGGTGGAGACGCGGTCCGGGGCGGTGGCTGTCGCCAAGGAGCGGCGGTTGCTGCCATGACACCCCAACACCGTTGATGTGAGAGGCACTTGAGGCACTAGAAAAGCGCCGCCCCGCTCTCGAAGTCCAGCAGCCGCTGCTTGCGGTCCAAGCCGCCGCCGTACCCCGTGAGACTGCCGTTCGCGCCTACGACCCGGTGGCAGGGGACGATGATCCCGATGGGGTTCCTGCCGTTGGCGAGGCCCACCGCGCGGGAGGCTCCCGGGTTGCCGAGGGCGCCGGCGAGGTCGCCGTAGGAGCGGGTCTCGCCGTAGGGGATGCGGCGGAGCTGGTCCCAGACGGTGCGCTGGAACGGGGTGCCGTGCAGGCGCAGTTGGAGGGTGAACTCCTTCAACTCGCCCGCGAAGTATGCCTGTAGTTGGGCCGTCGTCTCGGCGAAGGGGGTGTCGTCGGGGGTGCCGAAGTTCTCCTCCGGGGGGCGGTGGCGCTGGTCGACCATGTAGAGGCCGCAGAGGGCGCCGTCCTCGTCGGCGACGAGGGTCAGCGGGCCGTACGGGCTGTCGATCACCGTGTGGTGCTTCATGACGGCTGCAATCCCCTTACACGGGAAGGAAGTTGATCGGGTGGCTGTCCGTCGCCCACAGGTACTGGACCGCGTACGCCCGCCATGGTCGCCAGGCCGCCGCGCGTGCGGTGAGGGCGGCCGGTGTCGACGGGAGGCCCAACTCCTGGGCGGCGCGGCGGATTCCGAGGTCGGTGGGGAGGAAGGCGTCGGGGTCGCCGAGGGCGCGCATGGCGATGACGTCGGCCGTCCAGGGGCCGAAGCCGGGCAGGGAGAGGAGTTGGGCGCGGGTTTCCGTCCAGTCGCTCTCGACCCCCAAGTGGAGTGTGCCGTCGGCCAGTTGGCCCACCAGCGTGGTGAACGTCGTGCGGCGGGTGCGGGGCATCGCCAGTGCTTCCGGGTCCAGCGCCGCCAAGGCCTCGGGTGAGGGAAACAGGTGGGTCAGGCCGCCCTCGGGGTCGTCGACCGGTTCGCCGTGCGCGGTGACCAGGCGGGCCGCGTGGGTGCGGGCCGCCGCCGTGGAGACCTGCTGGCCGAGGACGGCCCGTACGGCGAACTCCGCCTCGTCGACCGTGCGCGGCACGCGCCGGCCCGGCGCCTTGTCCACCAGCGGCGCCAGGACCGGGTCGGTCCTCAACTGGTCGTCCACCGCGACCGGATCGGCGTCCAGGTCGAGCATGCGGCGGCACCGGCTGATCGCCACCGGCAGGTCGCGCAGGTCGCTGAGGGTGAGGCGGCAGGCGATGTGGTCGGACTGGGGAGTCAGGGACACGATGCCGTGGCCGTAGGGGAGGCGGAGGGTCCGGCGGTACGCGCCGGCGCGCCACTCCTCCACGCCCGGTACCGCGGTCGCCGCGAGGTGGCCGAAGAGGTTGTCGGGGTTGAGGGGCGCGCGGAACGGCAGGCGGAGGGTGAGCGTGCCGGGGGTCAACACGGTCGTCTTCGGGCGCCTGTTGCGCAGCTCGCTCGGGGAGAGGGCGAAGACGTCGCGCACGGTGTCGTTGAAGGTGCGGATCGAGGAGAAGCCGGCGGCGAAGGCGATCTCCGCCATCGGAAGGGCCGTCGTCTCAATCAACAGCCTTGCCGTCTGGGCGCGTTGGGCGCGGGCCAACGCGAGGGGGCCGGCGCCGAGTTCGGCGAGGAGCTGGCGTTCGATCTGCCGGGTGCTGTAGCCGAGGCGGGCGGCGAGGCCGGGGACGCCCTCGCGGTCCACGGTGCCATCGGCGATCAGGCGCATCGCGCGGGCCACCAGGTCGGCCCGCTGGTTCCACTCCGGGGAGCCGGGGCTGGTGTCCGGGCGGCAGCGCTTGCAGGCCCGGAAGCCCGCCTGCTGGCAGGCCGCCGCACTCGGGTAGAACGTCATGTTCTCCGGCTTGGGCGGGACGACCGGGCAGCTGGGCCGGCAGTAGATGCGGGTGGTCAGGACGGCCGTGAAGAACCAGCCGTCGAAGCGCGCGTCCTTGGACTGGACCGCGCGCACACAGCGCTCCGTGTCGGTGTGCATCCCGTTCTGCATACGTCCAGCATCCGATACGGCGCGGAGCGGGGCTGGCGGGAATCCGACATCAACCTTGTGTGGCCTGGTCAGGCACGGATCACCGTACTCCGGCCGTGCGGGGCGAGGGGCGACGGCGGTTATGCGTTTGTGGTGTGACCTCCGGCTTTGTAGCGTCGGCTGCCGTGACGCCTCCTCCCCCGTCTGCGCGCACCGCAGACTCCCTCCCGGCCCTGCTCGACGCGGCCCGGAGCGACTACGAAGCCCTTCTCACGAAGGGGCTGAAGCTCGACCTGACCCGCGGCAAGCCCTCCGCCCGCCAGCTCGACCTGTCCGCCGAACTGCTCTCACTGCCCGGCGACCGCTACACCTCCGCCGACGGCACGGACTGCCGCAACTACGGTGGCGCGGACGGGCTGTCGGAGCTCCGGGAGATCTTCTCCGGGTTCCTCCAGGTCCCGGCCGAGCAGCTGCTCGCCGTAGGAAACTCCAGTCTGGAGCTGATGCACGACTGCCTCGTGCACGCGCTGCTCGGCACGCTGCCCGGGGCCCCGCGCCGCTGGGCGGACGAGGAGCGGGTCGCGTTCCTGTGCCCGGTCCCCGGCTACGACCGGCACTTCGCGCTGTGCGAGCGGTTCGGCATCGAGATGATCCCCGTGCCGATGACCGCCGAGGGTCCCGACATGGACGTGGTGGAGCGGCTGGTCGCCGAGGACCCCGCCGTCAAGGGCATCTGGTGCGTGCCCAAGTACAGCAATCCGGACGGGACCTGCTACAGCGACGAGACCGTACGGCGGCTCGCCGCCATGCCGACGGCCGCGCCCGACTTCCGGGTCTTCTGGGACAACGCCTACGCCGTGCACCACCTCACCGACGAGGAGGTGGAGATCGCCGACATGCTGAACGCCTGTGCCGCGAGCGGGCATCCCGACCGGGTCTTCGTCTTCGGGTCCACCTCGAAGATCACGCTGGCCGGCGCGGGCGTGGCGTTCTTCGGCTCGTCCCCCGCCAACGTGGCCTGGCTGCGCGGCTACAGCGCCAAGCGGTCCATCGGCCCGGACAAGGTCAACCAGCTGCGGCACGCGATGTTCCTGCGCGATGCCGACGGGGTGCGTGCCCACATGCGCAAGCACCGTGAGCTGCTGCGGCCGAAGTTCGACGCCGTGCTGCGCATCCTCGCCGAGCGGCTGGGCGGCACCGGTCTCGCCAGCTGGTCGACGCCCCGGGGCGGCTACTTCATCACTCTCGATGTGCCCGACGGGTGTGCCCGCGAGGTGGTGCGGCGCGCGGCGGACGCCGGTCTCGCCCTGACGCCGGCGGGCGCCACGCACCCGTACCGCGACGACCCGAGGGACCGGACGATCCGGATCGCCCCCTCCTTCCCCGACCTCTCCGAGATCGAGGAGATCATCGAGGGGGTGGCCACCTGCGTACGGCTGGTGGGCTACGAAAAGCTTGTGTCCGAGGGGAGTTGACCCGGTTCGCGCACCGCACACCTGACGCTCCTCAGGTGTGCGGTACCTCACGCCCCGGTTACGAATCGCTCAACCTCTGGTTGCGAAGCGGTGCGCGGTCCACGATGGGCACATGACCCTGGCCGAGCGAGCCATGCAGCGACTGGAAGGCTGGCGCGACCTCAGCGCGGTCCCGGCCAGTTGTGGCACGGGGCGGGCGCTGCGGTCCGCCCACAGCGAGATCGTGCATTTCCACTCGGACCACGATGTGGACCTGCATCTCACCGTCGGGGCCATCCTCCGGTTCCATCACGACCTCAGTGAGTCGACCGCGATCCGGATCATCCCCGGTTCCCGCTGGGTGACCGTCCACCTGGACTGCGAGACGGACGTGGACCTGCTGCTGAGCCTGGTCAGCGTCGCCCTCAAGGCACACGCGGGCGGGCCCCCTGCCGGGCGCCCGCCCATGACCGGCTGCAACTTCCACCGGGTGACGCTGGTACCACGCGACGGCGACTAGGTCCCCAAGCCCCAGAAGATCAGGGCCCGGTCGCTAGAACACCGCCGCCGTGTCGTCCTCGCCCTCCTCCAGCAGGGTCGCCGCCGCGCCGACGATGCGGGGGTCGGGGCTGCCGACCACCTCGTCGTCCTTGTCGGCGTAGTCGAAGCGGGCCAGCACGCTGCGCATGGCCTCGACCCGGGCCCGCTTCTTGTCGTTGCTCTTCACCACGGTCCAGGGCGCGTGTTCCGTGTCGGTCTCCCGGAACATGGCGACCTTGGCGGCCGTGTAGTCGTCCCAGCGGTCCAGGGACTCCAGGTCCATCGCGCTGAGCTTCCACTGCCGTACGGGATCCACCTGGCGGATCGTGAAACGGGTGCGCTGTTCACCCTGTGAGACGGAGAACCAGAACTTGATCAGGTCGATGCCGTCGTCCGCCAGCATCCGCTCGAACAGCGGGGCCTGGCGCATGAAGCGGCGGTACTCGTCGTCGGTGCAGAACCCCATCACGCGCTCCACGCCCGCCCGGTTGTACCAGGACCGGTCGAACAGCACGATCTCGCCGGCGGTCGGCAGGTGCTGGACGTAGCGCTGGAAGTACCACTGACCGCTCTCGCGCTCGCTCGGCTTCTCCAACGCCACCACGCGGGCGCCACGCGGGTTCAGGTGCTCGGTGAACCGTTTGATCGTGCCACCCTTGCCGGCCGCGTCGCGTCCCTCGCAGACGATGACGAGCCGGCGCCCGGTCTCCTTGACCCAGCGTTGCAGCTTCAGCAGTTCTATCTGCTGGAGCCGCTTGTGCCAGTCGTACTCCTTGCGCTCCATGCGCTGTTCGTACGGGTAGTTCTCCCGCCAGGTGTCCACCGTGCTGCCGTCGGGCCGTACCAGTACCGGGTCGTCGGCGTCGGTGTAGTCGACCCGCAGCCCGGCAAGCAGTTCGGTCATCCCGGCCTCCTCTCAAGGGGGTTCAGTGACTCAGAGGTGATCGGTGGTGATCGTCGTGCTCAGTGGAACTGCGGCACGATCAGATAGATGCCGTAAGCCACGACAGCCGCACACGCGAGAAAGCACAACCCCGCCTGCGTCAAGCCCAGGGCGTGCGTGCCGCCGTCCACTTCGCGGGCGGCCTCCACCCGGGCGAGGCCCAGGATGCCCAGCGCGAAGACGACGACCACGCCGACGGTCACGCCGACACTCACCGCGAAGACCTCGCCGAGGGCGTTCCAGTCCACACTCATTGCTCAACTCCCTTGGCTCAGGCGGCCGTACGGACGTCGGTGGACGCCTCGCTGCGGATGGTGACCTCGTGGGTCTCGTTCACGTTGTCCGCGTGCACGGGGTTGCGACGCGAGGCGACCACGATGAACAGGGCCACGGCGGCGGCGATCAGCGCGATCAGGGCCGTACCGAGGTTGCCGCCGTGCTTGACGACGGTCGCGGACAGACCGCCGACCGCGGCGGCGGCCGGGAGGGTGACCAGCCAGGCGATGACCATGCGGCCCGCGGTGCCCCAGCGCACCTCGGCCAGGCGCCTGCCCAGACCGGCGCCGAGGATGCCCCCGGAGCAGACCTGCGTGGTGGACAGCGCGAAGCCCAGGTGGGCGGAGGTGAGGATGACCGTCGTGGAGGCGGCCTCGGCCGCGAAGCCCTGCGGGGACTGGATGTCGGTGAGGCCCTTGCCCATCGTGCGGATGATGCGCCAGCCGCCGATGTAGGTGCCCAGGCCGATCGCGAGGCCCGCCGCGGTGATGACCCACACCGGCGGACCGGCGTCGTGGCCGAGCGCGCCCACCGAGATCAGGGTCAGGGTGATGACGCCCATCGTCTTCTGGGCGTCGTTCGTGCCGTGCGCCAGGGAGACCAGGGAGGCCGAGGCGATCTGGCCGATCCGGAAGCCCTTGGTGACCGAGTCCTTGCGGGCCCGGGCGGTGATCCTGTAGGCGAGGTAGGTGGCGAGGAGAGCGGCGATTCCGGCCACGAGCGGGGAGGCCACCGCGGGGATCAGGATCTTCTCGACAACCTTGTCGAAGTGGACGCCGTTGGAGCCCGCGCCGACCCAGACGGCGCCGATCAGGCCGCCGAACAGAGCGTGCGAGGAACTGGACGGCAGCCCCAGCAGCCAGGTCAGGAGGTTCCAGAGGATCGCCCCGACGAGCCCCGCGAAGATCATCCCTGGCGTGACCAGGGTGTCGTCGACGATGCCGCCGGAGATCGTCTTGGCGACCTCCGTGGACAGGAAGGCGCCGACGAGGTTGAGGGCCCCACTGATCAGAACCGCCGTTTTGGGCTTCAGCGCCCCGGTGGCGATGGACGTCGCCATCGCGTTGGCGGTGTCGTGGAATCCGTTGGTGAAGTCGAAGGCCAAGGCCGTGACGATGACGACCGCCACGAGGAACGTGATGTGGTCCATCGTTCGATGGAAGCAATCGAAGGCGTACATTCGGCCAACCGGAGGCCAAATCGAGGCATGGCCCGCGCAACGCGGGTGTGCACCCGCCCCTCTCCGCCCCTCGGGCACACCTTCCTCCACCTCACGCACACACTTCCCCCTCCTTATGGCATGACCCGGTCAAATCTGCGAAGCTTCCTCCGCGATCACGCAACAACTACGCGCGTTCCCGCGGCCGCCCACCGGAACACCCAGTCCGGTCGGACGGCCACCGAGCAGGCCGGAATCCCGGCCGCCGTATAAGGAGTTCCGTGTGAGATCGACCCCCCACAAGGCTCTCGCCGCCGGTGTGTTCGCCGTCGCCGCAGTGGCCGCCCTCTCGCTTCCCGTCACCCCTGCCGCCGCCGCGCCGGCGGCCGCACCGCTCGCCGCCGCCTGCACCCCGGCGCAGGTGGTCGCGGGCGGCGACTTCGAGAGCGGCACCTCGTCCTGGACCCAGTCCTCGACGACCGTCATCACCAGCCGTACCGGCCAGAGTGCCCACGGCGGCTCGAACTTCGCCTGGCTGGACGGCACTGGCGGCACGCACACCGACAGCCTGAGCCAGAGCGTCACGATCCCGTCCGGGTGCGGCAGCGCCACGCTCACCTTCTGGCTGCACATCGACACCGCCGAGACGACCTCGTCGACCGCGTACGACAAGCTGACGGCGAAGATCGGCAGCACGACTCTGGCGACGTACTCGAACCTGAACAAGGCCACCGGGTACGTCCAGAAGTCGTTCGACGTGTCGTCGTTCGCGGGCCAGACCGTGAGCCTCGCCTTCAGCGGCACCGAGGACTCCAGCCTCCAGACGAGCTTCGTCCTGGACGACATCGCGCTGAACACCTCGGGAGACACCGCCCCGCCGGCCGACTCGACGCGCACACCGGCCGCCCCGGCGTACACCGTCAGCCTGAGCAGCAACACCGCGGGCACCGTCTGGACCGGTCACGAGAGCACGACCTTCACCAACGCCTCCGCCACCCCGCTCACCGAGGTGTACCTGCGGCTGTGGGACAACTACCACGGCACCTGCTCCGCGCCGCCGATCACGGTCACCAACGTCACCGGCGGCACCGCGGGCGCCCTCTCGGTCGCCTGCACGGCCCTGCAGATAGCGCTCCCCACTCCCCTCGCGCAGGGTCAATCGACCACGATCGGCTTCGACTTGGGGATCACGGTCCCGAGCGGCGCGGACCGGTTCGGCTACGACGGCGCGTTCAGCATGATCGGCAACGCGCTGCCGGTCCTCGCGATCAAGGACGGCTCGGGCTGGCACCTGGACCCGTACACGAACAACGGCGAGTCCTTCTACTCCCTGGCCGCCGACTTCAAGGTGACCCTGGACCACCCGACCACTCTGCTGGTCCCGGCCACCGGCGCCTCGGTCGACACCCCCGGCACCAGCGGCCGCACGGTGACCACGGCCACCGCGTCCAAGGTCCGGGACTTCGCGTGGGCGGCGGGCCCGTTCACCAAGATCTCGGGTACGTCGACGGCGGGCACCCCGGTCAACATCTACTCGGTGACGGGCATCAGCTCCGCCAACGCCCAGTCGATGCTCACGACCGCCAAGTCCGCAGTTGACGCCCACGCGGGCCGCTTCGGGGCTTACCCGTACGGCGAGTTGGACGCCGTCATCGACAACAACTTCTGGTTCGGCGGCATGGAGTACCCCGGTTTCGTCCTCGACCTCGTCAGCACCACGGCCCTCACCCATGAGATCGGCCACCAGTGGTTCTACGGCATCGTCGGCGACGACGAGTACAACAGCCCCTGGCTGGACGAGGCGTTCACCGACTACGCCACCGACCTCGCCCAGGGCCTGACCGGCACCAACTGCTGGAACAGCGTCTCCTGGGCCTCCTCGGCGGAGAACATCACCAACTCGATGGCCTACTGGGACGCCCACTCGTCCCGCTACTCCACCGTCGTCTACGGCTACGGCAAGTGCGCCCTGCACGATCTGCGCCGCACCCTCGGCGACACCGTGATGGCCAAACTCCTGAAGGACTACGCCACTTCGCACTGGTACGGCGTCTCGACCACGGCCGAGTTCAAGGCGGCGGCCCAGGCCGCGACGACCACGGACCTGACGTCGTTCTGGACGACGCACCGCATCGTCGGCTGACTGAAGGGGAGTTGGCGGTGCGGTCGGGGATCGCACCGCCGACTCCCCTTGCGGTCAGACCCGTCGCGTAGGCGCCGCCGCGGTCGGCGGTACGGCGATCCCGCCGGCCTCGGTGCGCCAGGCGTCGGCGAGTTCGGCGGGGAAGCGCCGGCCGCTGCGGGTGAGGACGACACCGGGGGCTAGTTCGACCTCGTCGCCGGGGCGGAATGACCGGTCGGTGCCCGGTGTCAGGGTCTCCCAGCGGCCGGGCACGCCCTTACGGCCTGCCCCTCGCATCCGTGTCCCGTAGGTGCTGACGTCACGGACCAGGACCGTCCCGCCGCGCGCGGAGACCGCCACGTGCCGACGGCTGACCTGCGCGGCGATCTCCGGCGACAGCAGACTGTGCAGGGCGATGCCCGCCGGTCCCGGCAGCCGTCCGACGTGCGCCTCGGAACCCTCGTCGAGGGTGTAACGGGCCACGCAGGTACGGTCGATGACGACCTTGAGCTGGGCCGCGGCGGACCTCGGCCCCTCGTCGGTCAGCGCGGCGCCGTGCAACTCGCAGGTGGGAACGCCGCGTCGCATCCGGGGCAGCAGGACACGGTCACCTCTGTGGACGTCGTAGAGCGTGCAACGGGGTTCCGGGCAGCGCCAGTTGCGCATGATGACCTGGGTCAGCGGGGTGCGGGCCGGACCGAGCAGACCCTGCTTCTTGAGGGCCGCGAGTTCCATGCGGTAGGAGATCTCGGCCGCCGTGCGCACTCCCATGTCCATCGGCACGACGGCGACCGAGCCGTCGGGGCGGGGCTCGGGTCTGAGGAACTGCCAGGTGTTGCCCTGGATCCACGGGTGTTCGACGCGATGGTCGACGTACTGGTCACCGGTGACGACCCCGGTGCCGGTCATCCGGGCCAGGTCCAGGATGCGTTCGTCGGCGTCGTCGACCTCCTCGACCAGCCCGTCGGTGACCCATCGGCGCAGCCGGCGGACCTCGGCCGGATCACCGAACTCCCGGTGCCCGCCCAGCAGACTCGTGTCGGCGATCAGGTACACGGAGACGTCGGGGTCCCCGGTGAGTTCCATCAACGCCCGCAGCACGAGCCCGAGTCGGCGCAGCGAGCGCGGTCCCCGGGGGCCGATGGAGGTCTGGCGTACGACGTTGGAGAGTTCCAGCAGATAGTCGGCGCCCTCCGCCGAAGGGGCCAGATGATGTTCCATGAGCACGCCTCGCCGTCCGAGGGACCTGTCAACTGCCGTGATTCTCCTCGATGTTCGCCTATTTTCCTTGATCCCCTCGGATACTTCCCGATGACCGGGTTGCGCCGGTACGATCACTCGCCTGGCGAGGGGGGCTGAACATCTTGAACAGTGCTGAAAACAGTGGCCACTTGAGACCGCTGGGCCCCGACGACCCACGGGACGTGGCCGGTTACCGGCTGCTGGCCCGGATCGGCGAGGGCGGCATGGGTTCCGTCTACCTCTCGCGCACGCGCGGCAACCAGCCGGTCGCCCTGAAGGTGATCCGCCGGGAGTACGCCCAGGACGAGGAGTTCCGCCGCCGTTTCGAGCAGGAGGCGACCTCCGCCCGCCGCGTGCAGGGTTACCACATCGTCCCGGTCGTCGACCACGACACCACCGGGCCACAGCCCTGGCTCGCCACCGTCTACGTCCCCGGCCTCGCCCTGGACCGGGTCCTCGCCCTGCACGGGACGCTCCCGCTGCCCACGGTGCTCCAGTTGACCGGCTGCGCGGCGGAGGCACTGCACGCCGTGCACAAGGCCGGCGTGATCCACCGGGACATGAAGCCGAGCAACGTCCTCATCGGTTCCGACGGCCCCTGGATCATCGACTTCGGCATCGCGCGGGCCGCCGACGCCACTCAACTCACCCGCAGCGGCGGGCTCATCGGCACCCCGCAGTTCATGTCGCCCGAGCACGCGAACGGCCAGGAACAGACCCCGGCCGCCGACGTCTTCTCCCTCGGCCTGATCGCCGCCGTGGCCGCGACCGGCCGCCACCCGTACGGCGACTCCGGGGCCATCACGCTGGCCACGAAGATCGCCAACACCGAGTTCCGCCCGCCGGACCTCACGTCATACCCCGAACCGCTGCGCACGGTCCTGGAGCGCACCCTGGCAGCCGATCCGGCCGCCAGGCCCTCACCTTCCGAACTGGCCGCCCTGTGCGAGGAGTTGGCCGAGCGGTCGCTACGGGACTTCACCGGCTGGCTGCCGGAGCCCGTCGCGGCGGACATCGCCCGGCAGGAGCAACTTGCGCGGGAGCAAGGCGAGTTGGAGGGCGTAGGGGGCCTCGCGGGGGCCTCTGCGGGCACAGGCGATCCCGCAGGTGCGGCGGGCGCGACGACCGTGCCTCCCGGCGGCGGGTCTCGCGGTGCCGTGCCGCCCGACTCCTCGGCGCCCCGCGGGTATACGCCCACCCAGACGCCGGAGTCCGGCCGGCCGACGCAGCACGCCCCGACCCAGCCGCCGCAGCAGCAGGCCCCGGCGCCCTCGTTCCCGCCCGGGACACGGCCCTCCGTCACGGCACCGGCCCGCAGCCGGACCCCGCTGGCGGTCGGTGCCGCCGCGCTGGCCGTGGTGGTCGTAGCAGCGGCGGCCTGGGTCCTCACCCGTGACGACGACAAGGACACCGGCGCGCAGGGCGGCACCGGGCAGACAGCCTCGTCAGCTCCCACCGGCACCACCGCGTCACCCACTACGAGCGGCTACACCGCCGTCTTCAAGGCCAAACCGCTCACCCTGCGCGCCCAGTTCACGACGGCCCGCAGCTCGTACACCAACGTCGACCTGGACTCACCGCGGATCGACCCCCACGCCTCCAGCTCGACGACCGGAGCCGAGCTGCAGTACGCGGAGTGGGGCACCGCCCACACGCTGAACCTCGTGACGGCCACGGGAAAGAGCGCGGGTCCCACCCCCGAGCAGTGCGCCGAGGGCGCGGCGGCGAACACGCTGCCCTCCCAGCTCGCCGATGCCGACCAGGGCAAGGAGCTGACCAAGGGCGCGCTGCTGTGCACCGTCACCGACGAGAAGAACCTGGCGATGCTCAAGATCAAGGATGTCGTCGTCCAGAAGGACGCGTCCGGCATCGAGGCCCGCGACTACGTCACCGAGCTGACCCTCTGGAAGAGGGCGTGAGAGTCGGGTCCGGCGGCGGTTCACCGGGCTCGCGGGTGGCCCCCTCCCCTCGATTACCCTTCCGCCATGACCAGCAACGGAAGCCGCCCGCGCGATCACTCGGTGCAGTCCGTCGACCGGGCGGTGTCGATCCTTCAGGTGCTGGCCACGCGGGGGCCCAGCGGTGTGACGGAGATCGCCGAGGAGCTGGGGGTCCACAAGTCGACCGTGTTCCGGCTGCTGGCGACGCTGGAGTCACGGGGTCTGGTGGAGCAGGACACCGAGCGCGGGCGCTACCGCATCGGGTACACGATGGTCGAACTCGCGGCCGGGGCGAGCAAGGTGAACGACCTGTCCCTGCTGAGCCGTCCCGTCTGCCAGGAACTGGCCGCGGCCGTCGGTGACACCGTGAACGTGGCGATCCATGACGGGCACGACGTGATCAGCATCGACCAGGCGATCGGCGCGGCGGCGATCACGAGCATCGACTGGGTCGGCAGGCGCACCCCGATGCACGCCACCGGTGCGGGCAAGCTCTTCATGGCGCACATGTCCGCCGGCCAGGTCGCGGAGATCCTCGCGCGCGGGGTGGAGAAGTACACCCCGTACACCATCGTCGAGCCGGCGCCCCTCGCGGCGGCGCTGGAGACGATCCGCGAGCGGGGTTACGCCACCACCAGCGAGGAGCACGAGATCGGGCTGGCCGTGATCGCCGCCCCCGTCCGCGCACTGGACGGCGAGGTCATCGCGGCCGTGACCCTGTCCGGTCCGACCTTCCGTATCAACGAGGACACCGTTCCCGGTCTCGCGGAACAGGTGCTGGCGGCCGCCGCGAAGATCTCCTGGCGCCGGGGGTACGTGAAACGCGGTTGAGCGCCGCGCGCACGGCGAGTTAACACGGCGGGCTCTTGACGGGTGGGGATTTCCAGCTCCACCATTTGTTTCGTATCGCGGAGCTGTTTCGCATAGCGAAACGACCCGCTCGGAGCTCTTCTGAGGAGCTGCTGTGCCCTCACCCGCCGCTGTGCCCTCACGCGTTCTGGACCCCCTGCTCCAGCCCTTCCGGCTCAAGCACCTCACCCTGCGCAACCGCGTGGTCAGCACCTCCCACGAACCGGCGTTCGGCGAGGACGGCCTGCCCAAGGACCGCTACCGGGCCTACCACGTCGAGAAGGCGCGGGGCGGGGTCGGCCTCACGATGATCGGCGGCTCGGCGGTGGTCTCGCCCGACAGTCCGCCCGCGTTCGGCAACCTGCTCCTGTACCGCGACGACATCGTGCCGTGGCTGCGCCGGCTCGCCGACGAGGTGCACGAGGCCGGGGCCGCGGTGATGTGCCAGGTCACCCATCTGGGCCGCCGCACCAGCAACTTCACCGGCGACTGGCTCCCGGTGGTCTCCGCCTCGGCGCTGCGCGAACCCGCGCACCGCGCCTTCCCGAAGGCCGCCGAGTCCTGGGACCTGGACCGGATCGTCGCCGACTACGCGGCCGCGGCGGTCCGTTGCAAGGAGGGCGGCCTCGACGGCATCGAACTGGAGGCGTACGGCCACCTGTTGGACAGCTTCCTGTCCCCGGCGACCAACCACCGCGACGACGAGTGGGGCGGCAGTCCGGAGAACCGTATGGCGTTTCCGCGCCGGGTGATCCTTGCCGTCCGCGAGGCCGTCGGCCCGGACTTCGTCGTCGGCATCCGGATGTCGCTCGACGAGGCACGCCCCGGCGGCCTCACCTCTGACGAGGCACTCACCGCCGCCGAGCGGTACACCGCCGACGGCATCGACTTCCTCAGCGTCATCCACGGCTCCATCGAGAGCGACGCGTCCCTGGCGAAGGCCATCCCGTCCATCGGCACCCCTCTCGGGCCGTACCTGGACTTCACCGGCGAGATCAAGCGACGCCTCTCCGTCCCGGTGATGCACGCGGCCCGCATCGCCGACGTCGCCACCGCGCGGCACGCCCTGCGCGAGGGACTGCTCGACCTGGTCGGCATGACCCGCGCGCAGATCGCCGATCCGCACCTGGTCGCCAAGGTGACGGCCGGCCAGGAGGACCGCATCCGGCCCTGCGTCGGTGCGAGTTACTGCCTCGACGCGATCTACGACTCCGGCGACACCAAGTGCATCCACAACCCCGCTGTCGGCCGCGAACTCCAGGTACCGCACCTCGTCTCCACCACAATCGGCCGCCGCAGGAGGGCAGTTGTGGTCGGCGGGGGCCCGGCCGGACTGGAAGCGGCACGTGTGCTCGGCGAACGCGGCCATGACGTCGTCCTGTTCGAGGCGGGCGACCGGCCCGGCGGGCAGATCAGGCTCGCCGCGTCGAACCCGCGCCGGGCCGACCTGATCCAGATCGTCGACTGGCGCCTCGCCGAGTGCAAACACCTCGGCGTCGACCTCCGCCTGGGCACGTACGCCGGGGCCGACGACGTCCTCGCCGAACGCCCCGACCTCGTGATCGTCGCCACCGGCGGCCTGCCCAACCGCAGCTTCCTCACCGCGGGCGAGGACCTGGTCTCCGACACCTGGGACGTGATGACGGGCTCGCTGCGCCGACCGCGCGGCGAGATCCTCGTCTACGACGACCACGGCGGCTACCCGGCGATGGACGCCGTGGAGGTCCTCGCCTCGTCGCCCGGCGTCCGGATCGAGTACGTCACCCCGGAGCGCACCCTCGCCCCCGACGTCGGCAGCATGAACTCCCCTGCCTACCTGAGGGCGTTCACGGAACACGACGTCACCACCACGCTCGCCCGGCGGCTGCGCTCTGTGCGCCGGACCGGGGACGGGCGGCTCACCGCGACCCTCTACAGCGAGTACACCGAGACGGAGACCGAGCGGACCGTGGACCACGTGATCGTGGAGCACGGGACCCTGCCGAACGACGAGCTGTACGTCGAACTCCTCCCCGGCTCGACCAACCTCGGCGAGGTCGACCACCGCGCCCTGCTGGCCTACGAGGAGCAGTCGGTGATCCGCAACGAGGCGGGCCGCTACCAGCTGTTCCGCATCGGCGACGCCGTGGCCGCCCGCACCGTCCACGCCGCGGTCTACGACGGGCTGCGGCTGTGTCTGCCGGTCTGAGCCCCACCCCGTCCGCACGTCAACTCCCCCGTCGTACCGGAGAGATGAGATGAAGCAAGCGACCCCCGACGTCGGCGACCTCGTTGCCCGACGCCGCGCAGGGCAGAGCCTAGAAGCCCCGTTCTACGTGAGCGAGGAGTTCTTCGACCTCGACATCGAGGCCGTCTTCGCCCGGAGTTGGCTGTTCGTGGCCGCCGAGGCGGAGCTCCCCGAGCCCGGCGACTACGTGACGGTCGACATCGGGTCGTACTCGGTCATCGTCGTGCGCGACGACGACGAGGACGTACGGGCCTTCCACAACGTCTGCCGCCACCGCGGCGCGCGCGTCCTCAACGACGAGCGCGGCTCGGTGGGCAACATCGTCTGCGGGTACCACCGTTGGACATACGGCGTGGACGGCAGGCTGCTGCACGCCGAGTCCCAGGCACCCGGCTTCGACCCGTCGTGTTTCGGGCTGCGGACCGTGCACGCGCGCACGGTGGCCGGGCTGGTCTTCATCTGCCTGGCCGACGAACCGCCCGCCGACTTCGACGAGGTCGCCGCCCGCATCGAGCCGTACCTCGCACCCCACAACCTCGCCAGGGCGAAGGTCGCCACGCAGATCGACCTGGTCGAGAACGGCAACTGGAAGCTGACCATGGAGAACAACCGGGAGTGCTACCACTGCGTGGGCCACCCCGAACTCCAGGCCTGCTATTTCCCCATCTACGGCTACCAGGAGAAGGACATCCCGCCCGCGCTGCGCCCCGCCTACGACCGCTTCCTGCTGGCCGACGCCGAGGCCCGGAAAACGTACGACTCCCTGGGCCTGCCCTACGCCGAGATCGAGGAACTGGACACCCGCACCACCGGTTTCCGTATCCAGCGCGAACCCCTCGACCTGGCCGGCGAGTCCTACACCCCGGACGGCACAGCCGCGTGCAAACGGCTGCTGGCGGACTTCCCCACGGCCCGCCTGGGCCGGCTTTCCATGCACATCCAGCCGAACTCCTGGTTCCATTTCATGGCCGACCACGCGATCACGTTCTCCACGATCCCGCTCGGCCCGGACCGCACCCTCGTCCGCACCACCTGGCTCGTGCACGCCGACGCCGTGGAGGGGACCGACTACGACCTCGACACGATGACGAAGGTGTGGAAGGCCACGAACGACCAGGACGCGGTGCTGGTGGCCCGCGCCCACCGGGGCATCAGCAGCCCGGCCTATCTGCCGGGCCCGTACGGCCCGACGGAGGAGCAGGTCGAGGCGTTCGTCAACTGGTACGTGACCCGGCTCGCGGCACACCTGGAGCGCCGGCGATGACCGAGACCGAGGAACTCCTGGTGTGCCGTCAGGTGCACCCGCTCACGCACGACGTCACCACGTTCGTGTTCGAGTACGCCGAACCCCGGCTGTTCCGGCACGACCCGGGCCAGTTCCTGACGCTGACCCTCGACATCGACGGCCGGCCGGTCCAGCGCTGCTACACGATCTCCTCGTCGCCCACCCGCCCGTTCCTGCTCTCGATCACGGTGAAGCGCATCCCGGGCGGGCTGGTGTCGAACTGGCTGCACGACCAGCTGCGGCCCGGCGACACCGTGCGGGCGCACGGACCGCTCGGCGAGTTCAGCACGGCCCGGCATCCGGCGCCCAAGTACCTGTTCCTGTCCGGGGGCGTCGGGGTGACGCCGTCGATGTCGATGACCAGGACGCTGTACGACCTGGCCGACCCCGCCGACGTGGTGTTCGTGCACAGCGCGCGCACCCCGGCGGACATCGTCTTCCGCCACGAACTCGACCTCATCGCCGCGACCGCGCCCAACATCCGGGTGGTCCACATCTGCGAGGAGGACCGCCCGTACGCCCCCTGGGGCGGCTACCGCGGCCGCCTCACGATCGAGACACTCCGGCAGGTCGCGCCGGACTTCCGGGAACGGGAGGTCTTCACCTGCGGTCCCGCCCCCTACATGGCCGCCGTACGGCACATGCTGGCGGACGCGGGCCTCGACATGGACCGCTACCACGAGGAGAGCTTCACCTTCGAGACACCGGCCACGCAGGCCGAGGCCTCGCCGACCACCTCCACGGATGCCGGTTTCAAGGTCGAGTTCACCCGCAGCGGCCGCACCCTCGACTGCGACCCCGACACCTCGCTCCTCGCCGCCGCGTCCCGGGCCGGCCTCAGCCTGCCGGCCTCGTGCGCCCAGGGCATGTGCGGAACCTGCAAGGCGACTTTGGTCTCCGGCTCCGTCGACATGCAGCACAACGGAGGCATCCGGCCACGCGAGATCACCCAGAACAAGATTCTGCTCTGCTGCTCGAAACCGCTGGAAGACGTGGTGATCGATGCGTGAGATCCACCCCGCCGACAGACGGCCCACGGCCGTTGGTCAGCGCACCTGCCGGCCGAACGCCTCGTACGCCGCCTCATCGAAGAGCACGAACGTGACCTCCTCGACCGACGTCTCCGCCGCCCGCACCGTCTCTACGGCGATCCGCGCCGCGTCGTCCATCGGCCAGCCGAAGATGCCGGCGGACACGGCGGGGAACGCGACCGTACGGGCGCCGAGTTCGTCGGCGACGTGCAGGGACTCGCGGTAGCAGGAGGCCAGCAGTTCCGAGCGGTCCTCCTCACGGGAGTACACCGGTCCCACGGTGTGGATCACCCACCGCGCGTCCAGTTCGCCCGCCGTCGTCGCGACCGCCTTGCCCGTCGCCAGGCCCTTGCCGTAGTGCGAGGCGCGGAGTTTTCGGCAGTCCTCCAGGATCGCGGGGCCACCCCGGCGGTGGATCGCGCCGTCGACTCCCCCGCCGCCCAGGAGGGAGGAGTTGGCCGCGTTGACGATCGCGTCGGCGCTCTGGCGGGTGATGTCACCCCGGACGAGGGTGATGGTGGTCATGACTGCCTCAGCCGGCGCCAGACGGCCTTCGCCGCGTTGTGTCCCGACATGCCGTGCACTCCGGGGCCGGGCGGGGTCGCCGAGGAACAGATGAAGACGGCCGGGTGCGGAGTGCCGTACGGGGAGAGGGAGAGCTTGGGGCGCAGCAGGATCTGGAGTCCGGTGACCGCGCCGGTGCCGATGTCGCCGCCTACGTAGTTGGCGTTGCGGGCGGCGAGTTCGGGCGGGCCCGCGGTCGCCCGGGCGAGGACGCGGTCGCGGAAACCCGGGGCGAAACGCTCCAGTTGGCGTTCCAGGGCGTCCGTGAGGTCGCCGGTCCAGCCGCTGGGGACATGACCGTAGGCCCAGAAGACCTGTTTGCCGGCCGGGGCACGGGTGGGGTCGACGATGCTGGGCTGCACGGTGATCATGAACGGCCGGTCGGGCGCGCGGTTCTCGCGGGACGCGGCGCGCAGGGCGGTGCCGATCTCCGTGCTGTCGGCGCCGATCTGGACCGTGCCGGCGGTGCGCGCCTCCTTGGCGGTCCAGGGCACCGGGCCGTCCAGGGCGTAGTCGACCTTGAACACCCCTGCGCCGTAACGGTAGTTGGCGTAGTAGTCGCCGAAGCCCGCGATCTTCGCCAGGGCGGTGGGCGAGGTGTCGAAGACGTAGGCGCGGGCCGGCGGGAGGTCGTCGAGGCGCTTGACCTCGTAGTCGGTGTGGATCTCGCCGCCGAGGTCCTTCAGGTAGGCGGCGAGGGCGTCCGAGATGGACTGGGAGCCGCCGCGGGCCACCGGCCAGCCACGCGCGTGTGCCGCCAGGGCGAAGACCAGGCCGATCGCGCCGGTGGCGAAGCCGCTGAGCGGGGCCATGACATGGCCGACCAGTCCGGCGAACAGGGTCTTGGCGCGCTCGTCGCGGAAGCGGCTGGTCAGCCAGGTCGACGGGGGCAGGCCGGCCAGTCCGAAGCGGGCGAGGGTGACCGGGTCGCGCGGCAGTGCGGTGCGCGGCAGGGACATGAAGTCGCGGACCAGGGTGTCCCACTTGGGGAGGAAGGGCTCGACCAGCCTGCGGTACGCCCCCGCGTCGCGCGGTCCGAACGACGCGGCCGTCTCCGCGACCGACCGCGACAGCACGGCCGCGCTGCCGTCGGTGAAGGGATGCGCCATGGGCAGCTCGGGGTGCAGCCACTCCAGGCCGTAGCGCTCCAGCGGCAGGGCGCGGAACGCCGGGGAGTTGATGCCGAGCGGGTGCGCCGCCGAGCACGGGTCGTGCCGGAAACCGGGGAGGGTCAGCTCCTCGGTGCGGGCGCCCCCGCCCACCGTGTCCCGGGCCTCGAACACGGCCACGGAGAAGCCGCGCCGGGCCAGCTCCACGGCGGCCGTCAGTCCGTTCGGCCCCGCACCCACCACGACCGCATCGAGCATCGACGGCACCTGGGACCCCTTCGTCAGCCGGTGACAACCAGGGCCTGTCGTCAAATTCCCGCCTGTCAGGCCCTGGGGTCAGGATATGCCGCGGGACCGACAACCCCGGGGCCAGCCCGTCCAGTGTGCGGAACCCGTGACCCTACGACGCCCTCAGCAGCTCCATCACGCGCTGCGCGGTCGCCGCGTCCCGGGCCGCCGTGAACGGCAGCGCGTTGCCACCGGTGATGCGGAACGGCTCGCCGGTGAGCGTGAGGTGGGCGCCGCCCGCCTCCTCGACCAGGAGCAGGCCCGCCGCATGATCCCAGGCCGCCTCCCAACTGAAGGCGACGGCATCCAACTCGCCCCGGGCGATGGCGAGATACTCCAGGCCGGCCGAGCCGCACGGGCGCGTGCGCACGCCGTCCGTCCACAGGCCGAGCAGGGCGCGCTTCTGGGCGTCCGTCGTGTAGTCCGGGTGCGAGGTGGCCACTTCCAGGTCCCGGGCGGGGTCCGGGGCGCCGGAGCGCAGCCGTACGCCGTCGAGGAAGGCACCGCCGCCCTTGACGGCCGTGGCCATCTGGTCGCGGGCGGCCGCGTAGGTCCAGGAGGCGAGCAGCTCCCCGTGCCGGGCGAGCGCGACCAGGGTGCAGAAGCCGGTCTCGCCGCGCACGAACTGCCGTGTCCCGTCGACCGGGTCGACGATCCAGACCGGGGCGTCGCCCTGTATCGCCTCGTACGTCTCCGGGTCGGCGTGCACCGCTTCCTCGCCGACGACGACAGAGCCCGGCAGGAGGGAGCCGAGCATCTTCGTCAGGTATCGCTCGGCGTTGCGGTCGGCGTCCGTGACCAGGTCGTGCGGGCCGCTCTTCTGGTCGACCTCGTGCGCCGCGAGCTGCCGGAAGCGGGGCATGATCTCGGTGGCGGCCGCCTGGCGGATGGCCTCTTCGACGTCGGTGGTGTGCTGTACGAGAAACTCGTCGATGGTTTCGGTGTCTTCGATCATGCCTCCATGAGAGCACGCGTCACTGACAATCCCCACCCGCCCGGTGCACACCGGGTGGAATCACCATGAACACCCGGCGCCGGAGATCACTGCGAGCCGGTCCCTCCCACGGCGGCTCAGCGCCCCACGGCGTACCCCTGCATGCCCCGCGGATTCGCCGCCGCCGACAGGATCCCGGCCGCCGGGTCCCGGGCGACCGCGCACAGCCGCCCCTCGGACCAGGCGTCGCCGACGGTCACGTCATGTCCGCGCCGCCGCAGCTCCTCCACGACCGCCTCGTCCATGCGGGACTCGACCGTCACGCTCCCCGGTCGCATGCCGCGCGGGTAGAAGGAGCCGGGGAAGCTGTCGTTGTGCCAGTTCGGGGCGTCGATCGCACCCTGGAGGTCGAGTCCGCCGCGCGTCGTCGCGCGCGTGGCGACCGCCAGGAAGAAGTGCAGCTGCCACTGGTCCTGCTGGTCCCCGCCGGGCGTGCCGAACGCCAGGACCGGCACGCCGTCGCGCAGGGCGATCGACGGTGTGAGCGTGGTGCGCGGACGGCGGCCCGGAGCAAGGGAGTTGGGGAGGCCGGGTTCCAGCCAGGCCATCTGGAGCCGGGTGCCGAGGGGGAAGCCCAGCTCGGGCACCACCGGGTTGGACTGCAGCCAGCCGCCGCTCGGCGTGGCCGCGATCATGTTGCCCCAGTGGTCGGCGACGTCGAGGTGGCAGGTGTCGCCACGGGTCCCGCCGTCGGCACTCACCCGCGCGACGGTCGGCTCCCCCGCCCCCATCGGGTCGAACCCGGACTCCATGGGCGCCACCACGCGCGCGTGCCCGCACAGCCGCGGCGCCCGCCCTCCGGGGCTGCCCGGCCGCAGCTCGTACGACGCCTTCCCGCCGATCAGCTCCCGCCGCGCCGCGTTGTACTCCGCCG
Source organism: Streptomyces sp. P5F9 (assembly GCF_057961495.1). Taxonomy (NCBI): domain Bacteria; kingdom Bacillati; phylum Actinomycetota; class Actinomycetes; order Kitasatosporales; family Streptomycetaceae; genus Streptomyces; species Streptomyces sp. P5F9. The sequence goes on from NZ_JBXVPZ010000054.1 coordinate 22,943, forward strand.
ACAGCAGCTCATCCAGGGGGACGGCGTCCGCGTCCCCGTACCAGGCCTCCCGGTCGGCCATCGCGAGCTTGCAGCCCTCGACCAGCAGATGGACGTAGTCGGCGGACTCGTAGGCAGGCAACTCGGCCGGGAGCAGCGCGAGTTGCTGGAGGAAAGCCGGGCCCTGGCTCCAGGGGCCGGCCTTGCAGAGCGTCCAGCCGCTCCAGTCGTACGTCGCCGGTGCCTCGTAGGACGCGGACCAGGAGGCCAGGTCTGCGGCCGTGAGCGTGCCGGTGTGGCGCTCGCCGCTGGTGTCCATGGTGGGCAGGGCGGACTGCCGTACGAGGGCCTCGGCGATGAACCCGGACCGCCACACCTCCCGCGCCGCCTCGATCTGGGCCTCCCGGTCCCCCGACCCGGCGACCTCGGCGAGGAGCCGCTTCCAGGTGGCCGCGAGGGCGGGGTTGCGGAACAGTTCGCCGGGCCGGGGTGCCTTCCCGCCGCGCAGGTACACGTCCGCCGACGTGGTCCACTCCGTCTCGAACAGCTCCCGCACGGCCTCGACGGTCGCCCCGACGTTCTCCACGCACGCGTGGCCGTCCTCGGCGTACCCGATGGCGTACTTCAGGACGTCGGCCAGGGACTTCGTGCCGTAGTCCCGGAGGAGGAGCATCCAGGCGTCGAAGGCGCCGGGGACGGCCGCCGCGAGGGGTCCCGTACCGGGTACGAGATCCAGACCGAGTCCCCTGTAGTGCTCGATCGTCGCTCCGGCCGGGGCGACGCCCTGGCCGCACAGCACCCGCACCTCCCCGCCCGCCGGGGCGAGGAGGATGGGCACCTCACCGGCGGGTCCGTTGAGGTGCGGCTCCACGACGTGCAGGACGAACGCCCCGGCGACGGCGGCGTCATACGCGTTGCCGCCGTCCTCCAGGACGGCCATCGCCGACTGCGAAGCCAGCCAGTGGGTGGAGGACACCATGCCGAAGGTGCCCTGGAGCGTGGGTCGGGTGGTGAACATACGGAAAATCTACCGACCCGGGGAGCCGGCGGAACCTAGGCGTTCATGAACTGGCCCGGCCGCAGCGCCCGGTTGGTGATGCGGACGTCGCCGATAGTGCCGTGGAAGACCTGGCTGACCGCGCCCGCCCACTGGTAACCGCCCAGCAGGAACGGCATGTTGAGGGTGGTCAGGCCGACGGCCGTGCTGGTCGGGTTGCGGCCCTCCTCGCAGCCGTTGACGTAGAGCTTGCTGACGCGGCCGTCGTTGGCGACGGCAACGTGCCACCACTCCTCCTGCTGGAGGAGGTGGCTCCAGGCGGTCGTGGCGCCGTTCTGGTTGAGCGGGTAGGCGTTCCACTGGAGTTCGATGGAGCTGGACAGGCTGATGGTCAGGACGGGTTCGTCGGCGGTGGCGGAGGGGCCGTTCTTGCCCGCCTGGGCCGCCGTGCCCGCCCGGCTGAGCATCGAGGACCAGCCGTTGCGGCCGCCGTCCCAGTCCGCGGGGACCTTGAAGAAGACCTCGAAGGTGAAACCGCGGTCGAAGGTCTCGCGGTTGAGCGGTGCCTGGTCGACGGTCTGGAGGTACGCGCCGCTGACCGGATTGCCCTGGCCCGCGAACATCAGCCCCGCGTGGGCGGGTTGGTCCGGGTGGTGGTCGCCGGTCCAGGTGAGCGCGTGCGCCGGGGTGCCGGGGACGGTCTTCAGGACGAGGTCGTTGCCGTGGCCCGCCTGGTCCTTGACGACCGTGCCGGAGGCGACATCGCTGCCCGCCGTACCGCCCTCGTCGAACCGCCAGTAGGCCAGCGTGCCCGGCAGCAGCATCCGGCGTGCGGGGCGGGACTTGCGCGGCGGCACCGGCGCGAACCCCGCGAAGCGCTTCTCGAAGTCCATCTCCATCGAGAAGTAGTCGACCTTCGACGTGAGTTCGAGTTCCTTCGCCGCGAGGGCGTTCAACTCGCCCTGTTCCGCCAGCTCGCGGATCCACGGCGAGAAGGTCGCGACGTCGATCATGCCCCGGTCGAGGTCGAAGCGGTAGGAGCGGATCATGCCCGCGCCGCCGTAGTAGCGGTCCTGGTAGTTGGTGATGTGCAGGTGGACGTCGTTCCCCGCGCTGTTCTTCAGCACCGTGCTGCCGGGCGGCCAGTAGTGGCCGTTGAGGGTGAGGAAGATCTGGTCGTTGTCCTTGATCAGGCCGTCCCACAACTGCCGCCCGTAGTCGGAGAGTTCGGCCACGCCGTCCTCGTCCGAGCCGACGATCTCGTGCGTGGTGACGATCACCGGCAGCGTCGGGTTCGCGGCGATGACGGCGTTCGCCCACGCGAAACCCTTCGCCGACAGCCGCCAGTCGAGCGACAGCAGCATCCAACTCCGGCCGCCCGCGCGGTAGATGTGCGCGGTGTTGTAGCCGTCGGGACTGGAGGAGTGGTACCCGGGCGTCTTCCTGGCCCGCGCCGGGCTGAAGGTGTCCAGGTAGGGGGTACGGCCCCGCTGGTCGTCGGCGGAGACGTCGTGGTTGCCGGCCAGCACGCCGTACGAGGCGCCCGCGCGGTCCAGCATGTCGAAGACCTTGGTGACCGCCGCGTACTCCCGGGCGAGGCCGTTCTGCGTCACGTCACCGAGGTGCGCGAGGAACACGATGTTCTCGTCGTTGCCACCCGCGCGCCCCGCCGGATCGAGGACGTAGCGGAACGACGCCTCCATAGGCACCGGGTGGATGCGGTCCTGGTCGAACATGTACTGCGTGTCCGGCATCACGACGACGGTGAACCGGGGGTTGTCCGGATCCGGGTCCCACTTCCCGCGCGGCGCCGGTGACATCGTTGTCCGACCGTACGGATCGTCGTCCCTGCCAGCGCCGTTCGCGTACGAGGGAGCCGCGCCGAGCAGCCCCGCGGCGGCCGTTCCCGCACCGAGCGCACCGGCCCGGTGCAGGAACGTACGGCGGCTCGACGCGGCGACGCCGTCGCCGTCGAGGTCCGCGGTGCGGGGACATTCGCAGCCCGCAGCGTGCTGGTCGTCGTGGTCGTCGAGGCCTCTGTCACCCGCGGGCGAGCTGTCCATGTCCGCTCCCATTGCCGAGTAGAAGAACGGCGTCACGCTACGGACGGCTGCGGTACGGCGGGCTTGCGCGCCGGGTACCGGTGGCCGAACGCTCCCCCAACACCACTCGCCCCGCTAGGGCCTGTCCGGCGGATCAGGTCGCAGGAGACCGACGGCATCTGATCAGCGCCGGTGAGCGGGGCCTGGTGCGTGCAGCTGCAAGGCGGAGGAGGGCGGCAACGCGGAGCGTTGGCAACCGACGACAACGCCGCAGATGTGCGTGCCAGGCCCCGCGTCTGCGGCATGATCCGCCGGACAGGTCCTAGTCCCGGCGCCTGCCCGCCGTCAGCAGATGGCCGCTCGTGCCGAGCAGCGTGGGCTCGGACTCGATGTGGCGGGTGGCCGTCAGGACGGCCTCGCGGCGGTCCGGGTCGTCCAGCCATGCCTCGATGCCGCCCATCAGCCAGGCGACGCCTTCGAGCCCGTACTGGCCCTCGACGGTGAGGGCCGCGTCCGCGAACTCCTCGGGGGCTTCGTGCGGTTGGGCGAAGTAGGCGGTGGTGAAGAGACCGCCGTCCTCGGAGTCGTGGCGTCCCTCCTCCATCTCGCGGTCGATCCGCGCGCGGTGCGGGGCGGTGAAGTACAGCTCCTGCCTCAGCACGTCGTGCAGCCCTGCGAACCGGTTGATGGTCGCCGCGACGACCAGCCCACCCGGCCGCACCACCCGACGCGCCTCGCTCAACGCCCGTACGCGGTCGGCCCGTTCGGGCAGGTGGTACAGCGGCCCGAGCAGCAACACCACGTCGTACGAGTCGTCCTGGGCGGGCAGTGCCCTGGCGTCCCCGGCGCGGGCGGTCACCCCCGGCAGCCGGCCCGCCTGCTCCACGTGCAGCGGTACGGGGTCGACGAGTTCGACCCCGTACCCGTCCCCCGCGAGCCACTCGGCATGGACGCCGCTGCCTCCGCCGACGTCCAGGAGCTTCGCGGGGGCCGTCGGCAGCAGGCGCCGCAGCACGTCCTGGGTGCGCCAGAACTCCAGCCGGTCGGAGCCCTGTCTGAGGCGGCCGTCCTCCTTGCCCTGGGCGTAGTAGGCGAGGATCTCCTCGCGAACACGGACGGCGGGGTCTTGCGCGCGTGTCGTCTCGGTCATCGCCCCAGGGTGTGATCCGGCGCGTCCGGCTCGCAACGGGATTCCGGCGTGCGGGCCGTCACAAGCCCCGACTCGTAGGCGAACACGACGAGTTGGGCCCGGTCCCGTGCCCCGAGTTTGGTCATCGCCCGGCTGATGTGGGTCTTCGCCGTGAACGGGCTGATCACCATGTGGGCGGCGATCTCCTCGTTGGTGAGGCCGCGGGCGGCGAGCGCGGTGACCTCGCGCTCGCGGCGGGTGAGGTGTTCCAGGCCGGAGGGGGTGGAGCGGTCCGGCGGCCGGGACACGAACTCGCCGATGAGCGTGCGGGTGACGGCCGGAGACAGGAGGGCCTCGCCGCCGGCCACGATCTCGATCGCCTGGAGCAGGTCCGCCGGGTCGGTGTCCTTGAGGAGGAAGCCGCTGGCACCCGCTCGCAGCGCCTCGAAGACGTATTCGTCCAGGCCGTAGTTGGTGAGGATGACGACCCGGACCGCAGAGAGGGTGGGGTCCGCGGCGATGCGGCGCGTGGCCTCGATGCCCGTCATCACCGGCATCTGCACGTCGATCAGCGCGATGTCCGGGAGTCGGGCTCGGACGAGGGCCACGCCCTGCTCGCCGTTCGCCGCCTCACCCACCACCTCGATGCCCTCCTCGGCGTCGAGGAGGGCACGGAAGCCCGCGCGCATCAGCGCCTGGTCGTCCACGACCGCGACCCGGATCATCCCGTCTCCCCCAACGGCAGTTCGGCCCGTACCGAGAAGCCGCCCTCAGCACGCGGGGCGGTGTGCAGCGTGCCGCCCAGCGCCGCGACGCGCTCGCGCATGCCGGTGAGACCGATGCCCGGCTTCGGCGGGCAGTCGGGGTCGGCCGCTCCGTCGTCCTCCACCCGTATCGTCAAGTCCTCCTCGCCGTAGTCGAGTTGGACGTTGACCTTCGCCGGGCCCGCGTGCCGGGCCGCGTTGGTGAGGGCCTCCTGGACGATGCGGTACACCGCGCGGTCGACCGTCGCGGCAAGGGGGCGTTCCTCGCCGGTCACCGCGAGTTCGACGGCGAGGCCCGCCGCGCAGGCCCGCTCGACGAGCAGCGCGGGGGTGCCGGTGGGCTCCTCGGTGGTGCGCAGGATCTCCAGGGTGGCCCGCAGTTCGCGCATCGCCTCACCGCCCGCCTCCTGGATGGCGAGCAGCGCGGGCGGCACCTCCTCGCCGCGCTTGCGGGCGAGATGGACCGCAACTCCCGCCTGGAGCTTGACGATCGAGATGCTGTGGGTGAGGGAGTCGTGCAACTCCCGCGCTATGCGCAGGCGTTCCTCGCCCGCGCGCCGCAACGCGGCCTCCTCGCGAGTGCGTTCGGCCTCCAGGGCGCGCTGTTCGGTCTGGCGCAGATACGCCTGCCAGTTGCGGTCGGCGAGGCCGGTGACCACCGCGCACAGGAACCAGCCGGCCAGCAGCGCGGTCCGCTCGACCACCTGCTGGGTCGTCGGCCCGGTCGCGAAGTACGCCACCAGGAACACCCCGCCGCCCACGGCCGCCGTACCGCGGTGTCCCGCGCGGGCCGCCGTGTGCATGGCGGCGAAGACGGGCAGACCGGCGACCGGCCCCGGGTGGGCGTGCAGGACGTAGGCCGCCTCCGCCGCCGCGGTCACCGCGAGGACCGCCCGCGGAGCCGTCTGGTAGCACGCCAGGGCAGCCGACGCGAGGGCCATCAGCACGTAGTCGAGGGCGGTCGTGTCCGCGTCGAAGGCCGCGACGGCCACGACAAGGGCACCGATCACGACCGCGAGGGACGCGTCGGCGAGGCGCCTGCGTGGGGTCACATCGACCGGGAACCCGCTCATGTCCGCACACTAGACCGCCGCGCCGACACGGGCGTCAGCCCTGTGGACAACTCCCGGACTACTCCCCACGCAGTAGTCCGCGACGCCCCGGACCTCCCCGTCGTAGCCCCAACTGCCTTCGCCCGTACGACGACCCGGGCCACCCGGGCCGCGCACGCTGCTGCCATGCCCACACCCTTCCGGCACACCCGGCCCCCGTCGCCCAAGTCGGCCACCGGCCGCACCTCCGAGGTCTTCGAGCAGATCGCCGTCGACTTCGGGATCGAACGGCCCCCGACCTTCGCGGTCCTGTCCTCCGCCCCCGAACTCCTCGCCCCCGCCTGGGCGTTGATGCGGGAGTCGCTGATCGCGGGCGCCGGCAGCCGCACCGGCAAGGAACTGGCCGCCCTCGGTGTCTCGCTCGCCAACAAGTGCCCGTTCTGCGCGGACGCGCACACCGTCCTGCTGCACGCCACCGGCGACCACGCCCTCGCCGAGCACCTGGCCCGGGGCGGCACACCGGAGAACGAGGAGCACGCGCGCGTGCTCGACTGGGGCCGCCGGACGCGCGTCCCGGGCGCGGCCCTGACGCCGTACCCGTTCCCGCGCGAGCAGGCGCCCGCCTACCTGGGCACCGCCCTCGCCTTCCACTTCATCAACCGCATCGTGTCGGCCCTGCTCACCGAACAGCTCCTCCCCGGCAACGCCCAGCGCTTCCGGGCCGTACGGAGCCTCGCGGGGCGTTCCGTCGCCCGCACCGTGCGCCGGACCGCCGTACCAGGAGCGGCGCTCCCCCTGCTCGACGCCCCGGGACCCGGCCCGGACTGGGCCGCCGGAACCCCGGTGGGCCCGGCCTACGACGCGCTGCGTACGGCCGCGCACGCGGGCGCCGAGCTGCTCGACGCCGACGACCGGACGCTCGTACGGGAGACGCTGTGGGCGTGGGACGGTTCGCATCCGCCGGTCGTGCTGCGCGGCTTCCCGAACCGGCGGGAGCGGCCGGCGGCGCGGCTCGCGGTGCTGGCCGCGCTCGCGCCGTATCGGATCACGGAGGGGGATGTGGCGGCCTGGCGCGGGGCGCGGCACAGTGACGCGAGTCTCGTGCGGCTCGTGGCGTACGGGGCGTTCGCGGCCGTCGAACGGGTCGAGACAACCATGCGCGTGGCCGCCGCTCACGCCTGAGGCGCGGACATAAAGGGACACACAGCCCGTCGACAGTAAGGCTGCGTCACCGCACAGGCACGGAGCGAGTTCTCACTTCCGCCTCACAGGCAGTCATGTGACACTGGCCGTCCCCGTCCGCAGTGCGGACCCGCTCCGCACGCTTCCCCCACGAGAAGTGCGACTTGCGTTCTCTTCCTCTGCCGCTCGCTCTCACGGCGCGTCTGTCGCCGGTCGTCGTGCTCGCCGCGATGGGCTGGGCCCTGACGTCCGGTCCGTTCGCCGCGACGACGACCGCCGACCACAAGTCGACGCCCGAGTCCGGCGCTTCGCCCGAAGCCTCGGCCCCGTCGGCGACGACCGCGGCCAAGGCGTACGCCACCTCCCCCGCCCCGTGCGGAAGTGTGACGGTGGCGACGATCAAGTCGCTGGTGCCGGGCGCGAAGACGGCCGGCAAGGAGATCCCGTCGACGGACACGAAGGTGCGCCGCACCTGCTCGTGGAACGCGCTCAAGGGGTACGACTACCGCTGGCTCGACGTGTCGTACGAGATCACGGAATCGGACGCGGCGGCACAGAAGTCGTACACCGAGACGACTACGGAGAAGAGCGGCGGCGGGGCCGTTCCCGGGCTCGGGGACTCGGCCTACTCCATCGTGAACCTCACCACAGAGGACAAGCAGCAGACGCGTGAGGGCACGGTCGTCGTCCGCGCGGGCAACGCGCTGGTGACCATCACGTACAACGGCAGCGACTTCGAGAACAAGAAGGCGCCGAGTACGGACGTCATCAACAAGGGTGCGATCAAGGCCGCCAAGGAGGCGGTGACCGCGCTGGAGGGCGGCAAGGCCGGCTAGCCTCGGCCGCCCCCCAGGTCGCGGACTCCTTACGCCTCGACGGTCTCCGGTGCCGCTTCCGTCACGGGTGCCGTCTGCTTCCCGGTGAGCAGGGTGAGCACTACGTAGAGCACCATCGACGTGCCCAGGCCCACGGCCCAGCCGTAGTCGGCGAGCGAGGACAGGGCCGGGATGGGCCGGCCGTCGATCAGCGGGTGGAAGTCGGCGCCACCGACGGCGAGTACGCCACCCACCGCGAAGGCGACGACGGCCCGCCAGTTCCAGCCGCCGTCGTACCAGTAGCGGCCGCCCTTGCGGTACAGGTCGGCGAGGTCGAGCTTGCCGCGGCGCAGGATCCAGTAGTCGGCGATGAGGATGCCGGCGACCGTGCCGAGCAGACCACCGACCAGACCGAGCCAGGTGAAGATGTAGCCCTGCGGGTCGGAGTACAGCTTCCACGGGAAGATCAGCACCGCGAGGACGCTGGTCACGAGGGCGCCGGTGCGGAAACTGATCTTCCGGGGCGCGATGTTGGAGAAGTCGAAGGCGGGCGAGACCAGGTTGGCCGCGATGTTCACGGACAGGGTCGCGACCAGCACGGTCACCAACGCGTAGAGGAGGCCTACGACGTTGTCCGTCTTCGCCGCCAGCTGCACCGGGTCCCAGATCGCCGTGCCGTAGACCGCCTGCGAACCGGAGGTGACCATCACCGACAGGAACGCGAACAGGGTCATGGTGGTCGGCAGACCGAGCGCCTGGCCCCACGTCTGGGCCTTCTGGCTCTTGCCGTAGCGGGTGAAGTCCGGGATGTTCAGGGACAGCGTGGACCAGAAGCCGATCATGCCCATGAGCGAGGGCCAGAACAGCTTCCAGAAGCTGCCGCCCCAGCCCAGCTTGGACGGCTGGTCGAAGAGCGGGCCGAAGCCGCCGGCCTTGTCGCTCATCCACCACAGCATCACGAACGCGCCGACGAGCACGAAGGGCGCCGCCCAGTTCTCGAAGCGGCGGATCGTCTCCATCCCCCGGTAGATGATGGCGACTTGGAGCACCCAGAACAGCGCGAACGACAGCCACATCGTCCAGGCGTACCCGCCGATGTGCGAGGCGTTGGCCCAACTGTCGCCGATCAGCTTGCCGGCGAGGAAGAAGATCGCCTCACCGCCGATCCAGGTCTGGATGCCGAACCAGCCACAGGCCACCAACGCCCGCACGACAGCGGGGAGGTTGGCGCCGCGCACGCCGAACGAGGCACGCGCGAAGACCGGGAAGGGGATGCCGTACTTCGGTCCCGCGTGCCCGGTGAGCAGCATCGGCACGAGCACGATCAGGTTGGCCAGGGCGATGGTGAACACCGCCTGCTTCCAGTCCATGCCGACGGCGATGAGACCCGAAGCGAGCGTCCAGGAAGCCGTGTTGTGGGCCATGCCGACCCACAGCGCGGAGAAGTTGTACGTGGTCCAGGTGCGCTTCTCGACGGGAACCGGCAGCAGGTCGTCGTTGGCGTACGGCCCGCTGGGCAGCGGAGACCCCGGGGCGAGTTCCACCCGCCCGTCGGAGAGGGTGACTTGAGCGGTCGGCGGTATGGCCGCGGGAGCGGTGTCGGTCATGGGCAGGCCAATCAAACGAGGGGCGGATCCGGAAAGGCCGTGCGGGGGCTTGGCGGGGCCGGGGAAGGGCGGGTGCGTGCCCGCGTCGTTCGGTGCGTGCTCTCGGCGTGCCGGGCGAAGGTCCTCGTAGCGGAGCTACTTGGGCCTTCGCCCGGTGCGGCGAGAGTGCGTGCCGGGC